>JAIXPV010000116.1 GCA_027486105.1 Runella sp.
TATTCCATGGTTGCCACCATGACGTCGGGTACGTCGCGGCCGTCTTTCCAGTAGGAGAGTTGTCCTGACGAAAAAATACGATTAGGACCCAACGAGCCCGTCACGAAGTGAACCCCCGTAATGAGGTGGATAAACAAATCACCCGCTACGCCCGTGCCGTAGTCGCGGTAGTTGCGCCAACGGAAAAAACGTACGGGGTCAAAAGCTCGTTTGGGAGCATCTCCCAAAAATGTCTCCCAATCAATGGTTTTGAGAGAGGCATCGGAGGGGATCGAATATTGCCAAGCGCCAATGGCGTTGAAACGGTCGTTGGTTGACTCAATAAAATTAATCATGCCGATGTCGCCTGCTTCTACGAGTCGTTTGGCTTCTTTAAAAGCAGCCCCGCTGATGCGTTGACTACCTACTTGCATCACTTTGCCAGCTGCTTTGGCGGCGGCAATGACCGCCGCTCCCTCTTCGATGTGTTGCACCATTGGTTTTTCACAATAAACGTGCTTGCCTTTTTTGAGGGCTGCAATAGAAATACGGTCGTGCCAGTGGTCGGGCGTAACGATAAGCACGGCATCCACATCTTTTCGTTCGAGTACTTCGCGATAATCTCGGGTCGTAACTACATGATTACCAAATACTTCTTTGGCGTGGGTTAGGCGTCCATCATACAAGTCGGCTACGGCTACCAATTCACACATTCCTGTGCGCAGTGCTGCGTTGGTGTCCGAAAATCCCTGAATTCCCATCCCGATAGTAGCAATTCGGATTTTATTGTCGTTCAGGCTTTTGATGATATTAAAATGCGGAACGGCGGATGAGGCAGTGACAACACCTAATTGCTTAACGAAGGTGCGACGGTCAGTTTTCATATTTCAATGAATCTAAAGGTGAATCGGGGTTTGTAGAATAAATGACTAATAACCAAAAGGCAATCATATTGTTGCTTTACCTTTTTGATGAATGATTTTCCGTAAAAGCCACCCTATAAATAGAACGACAAATGCAAACGCAATGGGAGGAAACCAGAACGTAAAAAAAGTAAACAAAACAGAAAGGATATTTTCAAACGTAGCAACGACTGGATTGGCGATTCCACCGCTCAACTTTGTGGAAGCCAGCCGAACCATGCTTGTTCCGGCCTGAATAAAGCTAGCCGTACCACCGCCCATGATGAGTCCGAGCCCCCAGTGTAAAATGGGATTGTCAATCTCCACAAATGAAGTGGTCAATAGCGTACCTGCGGCAAAAGCCGCGGGTGTAGCGATGGTATCCAGTAGATTATCGACCCAAGGAATGTAATATCCCCCGATTTCGAGCACTGTGGCGGTGGCTAAAATCCCGATGGCGGTCCAAGTCGCCATCCACTCAAAGCCTATCGTAACATTGGCCAATCCGAAATGAACCGCCAAGCTACTCAGCAGAAGCGGTACAAACACCCGAAATCCCGAGCAGGCGGCTAAACCAACGCCTAAACACAGGCTGAGGAAGATTTCCATACTTTTACTTTATGGCGTACGCCGTCACCGTGTTCTTGTAAAAATTGGGGATAATCACCGTTTTTGTCTGTGGAATATAGCCGAAGTCAGCGGTGTTGACCTGAGGGTTTTTGCTATCGATAAGTTTCCAAACTTTACCATCTGGTTTTACATAATACACTTCGCCATGCCAGCACGAAATCAGATAATCGTTGCCGTAGCGAAGGATACCGTCGGCGGTTTTGTTGGCCATGGCCCAAGATGTATATTTTTTGGTGGCGTAATCCATTTTCCATAGATTGCCTGAACCCGCCGACGCCACAATGAGCTGGTCCTTTTCGGCAAAAACTCCGTTGGGCCCCTGCAAATTGGGGTCGTCAATAAACAGTTCCATTTTACCGTCGGCGTAGCGGTAAAGTTTATGGCTGCGCGAATCACTGACAAACACTTCACCTTTCGGGCTTACGCTCACGTCGTTGAGCATGATTGAATTGACGGCAGCGTGTCGATTGAGGATTTTGCCCGTTTTTAAATCAATCTCTACCAAATCTTTTAAATCAGCAACAAACAAGGAATTTTTGAGAATCCCCATGCCTTTTGGGTCGTTGAGTCCAGTAGCCCATTGCAGGGTTTTGATTTTGCCATCGGTGCTCAAAACTGAAATAAAGCCGTCACCGTCAGGGTTTTCAACGTTGACTTTGTTGATGTTGGCAACAAAAAGTCGTTTATCTTTTGGGTCATATTGGACGGATTCAGGCGTGCGCAATAACGTATCTGATTTCCAGAGTTGATTCAAACTGACGGGGGCGCTGTCTTGAGAAAAGGCGGGGCTGAGGAAGCAAATACTCAGAACGCCCAGAATAAAAATGTAAGTTTTCACGGTAAATAACGTTTAGTGGTGACTTAATTTATGAAATTAAACACTTTATTTTTAAAAGCAATGAAGTTATCTAAACTACGCGTCTATCTATTACTAACAGTTCCATGCTGTTTGCTCGCTTTTTCAACGTTGGCACAAAAGAAGGAAAAGCTTTTTAACGGTAAGGATTTGACAGGCTGGAAAATTTACGGAACCGAAAAATGGTTTGTTGAAAAGGGAGAATTGGTGTGCGAAAGTGGCCCCGACAAAGGTTACGGTTAAAAAAAAAAAAAAAAAACCTATAAA
>JAIXPV010000496.1 GCA_027486105.1 Runella sp.
AACTGCCGATATTTGAAACCGTGTAGGTTCCGCCCGCGAGATCGTCGGGGGTAAGTTTATTTTGACGGGCGCGATTTGCCAGCTCGTTCACTTTTTTGGCTAATCCGATCAGGCTGTACTGGTCAGCGTTATGGATGACGGGCACGATGAGATTTCCGCTAGGCAGTGCCACTGCCATTCCCACGTTAATGTCCCGTTTTTTGATAATATTTTCTCCTTCTACTGAAATATTAATCAACGGGAAATCTTTGATAGCCTTCACCACGGCTTCTATCAAAATCGGTGTAAAGGTGATGCCTTCGCCCGTTTGTTTTTTGAATTCATCCTTGATTTGATTCCGCCAAAGGACAACGTTGGTCATATCGGTTTCTACAAACGAAGAAACGTGAGCCGAAATACGCTGCGATTCTAGCATCCGCTCCGCAATGACGCGCCGCATTCGATCCATTGGAATAACCTCGATGCCCGTTTTACGTATCGTAGCTGGTGATTGTGGACTGCTCGCATGAGATGCTTCTTGGGCAACCCCTGCGTTTTGGATAGATGCAGGGTCGGGGCCAGACGCGAGGCCTGCCCCTACGGGATGGCGTTTTTTCTCTTCCAAATATGCCAAAATATCTTTTTTGGTCACGCGGCTATCGGTGCCAGTTCCCTCGATTTGGTCAAGTTCTTGACGGGAAATACCTTCAGTTTGGGCAATGTTGAGCACCAAAGGAGAGTAAAAACGTCCGCTTGAATTAACCTCAGCCGATTGGATAGGTGACGCTACCAACGATTGGAATTGGGTTTCCAACGCAAGAGCTTCTTCTGGAACCTCAGCTATTGGCGTTGGAGAGCCATTTTGGGTTGAAGTAACTTCTGTTTCAATGCGCATTACAATGTTGCCGATGGCAACGACGTCGCCGTCTTTAACCAATATTTCTTTGATAATGCCGCTGTAAGGGCTGGGCACTTCGGTGTCTACTTTGTCGGTAGCTACTTCCATCACAGAATCATCGGATTCGACAGAATCACCTATTTTTTTCAGGATGCTGATGATGGTACACTCCATGACGCTTTCTCCCATTCGGGGCATCACCATTTCTACAATTGCCATTTGTTTTCGTATTAATTCCTATTCCAAACGCTCAAATAATCAATGATTTTATAGACCTAGCAGTTGTTTGCGCAGCAGGTTCAATAAATAAACGCCGGTATATTGGATGTTTTGTTCGCGAAATTTTCCAAGTTGTAATTTTTGGGTTAAGGTACCGTTGGGGCCTGCGCTAGCAATCCAGATGGTGCCTACGGGTTTTTCGTCGGTGCCGCCGTCGGGGCCTGCTATTCCGCTGGCCGCGATGCCATAAGTGGTGTTGAGCCGTTGGCGCACCCCTTCGGCCATTTCAACGACGGTTTGTTCGCTTACCGCCCCAAACTCGGCCAATGTGCTTGGCTTAACCCCCAATTCGCCTATTTTGACTTCGTTGCTGTAACTGATTACGCCCCCCACAAAATACGCTGACGAGCCGGGTACTTTTGTTATCAAATGCGATGCATAGCCGCCAGTGCAGCTTTCGGCGGTAGCCAGGGTTTGGCCACGTTCTTCTAGGATTCTTCCAACTACGGTTTCAATTTCGTCGTTATCGTACCCAAAAACGTTGACATCAATCAGGGGCAATACTTTTCCGACTTCGGCTTGCGTCTCTTTTTTGAGTTGCTCCAAGTCGGTACCCGTTGCGGTGAGGCGTAGACGGACTTGCCCAAAATTGGGTAAATAAGCTAATTTGATGTGAGGCGGTAGGTTATCTTCCCAATCGGCGATGCGCTCGGCCAAAAAAGATTCACCAATACCGATGGTGCGGAGCATTTTATGGTAAATGACCGGGGTATCAAAAAAAGCCTGCAATTTTGGCAGGAGCGTGTGCGTCATGAGGTTTTTCATTTCAAACGGCACACCGGGCATGGAGATAAATACTTTACCGTTGCGCTCAAACCACATACCTGGGGCAGTGCCCCAACGATTGGGAATGTAGGTACAATTGTTGGGCACAGCTGCCTGCAAACGATTCAGCTCGGTCATGGGGCGCCCTCTTTTCTCAAAGAAAGCGGTGATGAATGCCAATGCTTCTTCGTTGATGGAGAGTTCGGTATCAAAATAAGTACAGAGCGTTTTTTTTGTAATGTCGTCTTTGGTAGGCCCAAGTCCCCCTGTAATTAGAATAACATCCGCCCGGTTTTCGGCTTCGGCAAGAATTTCTAAGATAGCCTGTTCATCGTCTCCGACCGACGATTTTCGGATGGTTCGAATCCCGATGTTGGTCAATTCGGTGCTAATCCACTGGGTATTAGTATCGGTAATCTGTCCAAACAATATTTCGTCGCCAATTGTAATTACTTCTGCTTTGACCATGTATTCGAAATTTTTGTCAAAGTTAGCCAAAATTCTGTTTTGGTAGGAACGTTGGCCTTCCTATACCGCAGATTGTTCGAGACTCAATTGTGGATTGGGGTAGATTTTTTATACAGCCCGACGTCGTTTGTTGCCAAACTGTATTAATCGCCTCTGTTGGGTCGTTTAATTTTTCTCCGTATTGGCCAATATTAAGGCCCCTCCTGCAATGCCGAGGTCTTTAAGAAGGCTCCCCATTGCCTTTTCATTTCCGCCTAAAAAACTGGGTAAGTGCACAAAAATCACAAATGAAATAAGCATAATGGCGAGCAGAATTGCGGCGGTTCTTGCCCATTTGTGCAAGATGATTGCCAGAGCGGCGGCCAGTAAAGCAATACCCGTGATGTAAACCCAAGCGATACCTCCCGGTAAATAAGCAGGGACCATTGCGAATACATTGCTGGCATTCATAAGATGGTAAACACCAAAAATTGCCATTGGAATTGCCAGCAACAAACGGCCGAGCGTTGAAAGCATACTTGTATAAGGTTTAGGATGAAAGAAGGATAAAGCAGGCAAAAATAAGTGTATTTACATGTGATTAATTAAATATAGATATAAAAATTATAAATATTTTGAGAAAGAATAAATAAAATTCACTTTTTAGTTTTGAAAAAGACTACTCCTTCGGATGCTTTTACCGCTTAATAAACATTTACACCGTTCTTGGAATGTTTTATTATCTTCATCCTTAAAACTTTGTAATACGTTGCTTAATCTGGTATTTTCGTTCAAAATTTAAACCTTAACTATCCTCATGACTGCTTTTATCATTATTGCTGTTTTAGCTTTGCTTGTTGTATTAATGACCGTCAAAGTTGTACCTCAACAAACGGCCTACGTTGTAGAACGTCTGGGTAAATTTCATGCCGTACTGCAGCCAGGTATCAACTTCATCATTCCCTTTTTTGATCGTACTGCCTATAAGCACAGTTTAAAAGAAAAAGCGATTGATATTCCAGAGCAGATCTGTATCACTCGCGACAACGTTCAGGTAAGGGTAGACGGCGTACTTTTTTTGCAGGTAATTGACCCCCAGCGGGCTTCATATGGTATCAGTGATTATGTATTTGGGGTAACACAATTGGCGCAGACCACCATGCGTTCAGAAATTGGTAAAATTGACCTTGATAAAACGTTTGAAGAACGTACCACGGTCAATCAAGCCGTAGTACATGCAATCGACGAAGCAGCAATTGGCTGGGGAGTAAAAATGCTACGTTACGAAATCAAGAACATCACCCCTCCGCAAAGCGTGCTCCATGCTATGGAAAAACAAATGCAGGCCGAGCGGGAACGTCGAGCGTTAATTTTGCAGTCGGATGGTGAAAAAATGGCGGCAGTCAATATGGCCGAAGGCCAAAAGCAAAAGGTGGTATTGGAATCTGAAGCATTGAAAACGCGCCAGATTAACGAGGCAGAAGGACAAGCGGCCGCCATTATGTCGGTAGCAGATGCCACCGCCGAAAGCATCCGGGTTGTAGCGGCCGCTATTCAGGAAAAAGGTGGAATGGATGCCGTACAACTCAAAGTGGCGGAGCAAATGGTACAGCAGTTCGGAAACTTGGCTAAATCGACCAATACAATGATTTTGCCCGCCAATTTTGGTGACATAGCCTCGATGATTGCGGCGGCCATGAGCGTAGTAAAACAACAGAAGTAATTAATTGGGCTAGAATGGCCCGCAGCGTATAAATTTCTATAAATCAGATGGATTCGATACAGATTTGGGTAATAGTTGGAGTTGCTATGCTGATAGCAGAGCTACTTTCGGTAACATTTGTTTTTTTGTTTTTGAGTGTTGGGGCATTTGTGACCGCCATTTTATCGTGGACAGGGCTTACGCCAACAGTCAATTCCCAGCTTTTCTGTTTTTCGGTGGTTTCGGTGCTCTCTTTGTTGGCTTTGCGAAAACCGCTACTCAAGTTTTCGCGCCGCAAAAACAAGGCCCTCGAATATTCTGAGTACGTGGGCGACAAAGCCACGGTGGTACAAACGATTCCTTCAGATGGAGAGGGGCGGGTTTTTTACCGTGGAACAGAATGGATTGCTTTGACCCAAAAAGGGCATCCTATCGCGATGGGTTCGTCGGTGGTTATCAAACAACTTGATGGTATCAAATTGATTGTTTCGGAGCCAGAAACTGCAGAATAAGGTATTTTATGGCTTAAAAATAAGAGGCGACACCACACGGTGCCGCCTCTTTAGCTTGTTACATACAGATTAAGTGAGGGTCAGACGATAGTCAGACCTTTGTCCCAAACTGATTCAATTAGTACTTAAATGGCTTTCCGCCCGCCAATACTTCCTGTGTTTTTTCATCAAATGTCACACGCTGACCGGTACGGTAGGCGGCGTTGGCCATGATAGTAGCAATGGAGTGCTGATATCCTGCTTCAATTGGCGCATTGGGCTGCTTACGGCTGCGCACGCATTCCATCCAGTTTTTGATGTGATTGAAAGTCAACTGGTCACCGCCAGTGTTGGCGTCGGTAGCTACTTTTATACCTTCGAGTTTAGTAGGCGTAATTAAGTTGGCTTTCAAACCCATCGCGGCGGCTTCGCGCTCGCGCAAACCACCCGTTGAGCTAATTTCGTTGGTATCCAAGTTAATCATACCACCGTTTGAGTAGTACAATTCTTTGGTTTCGCCAGCAGAGTTGGAGAAACGGCTGGTAAATTGTACTTGGAAGCCCGAAGTAGGGTCGTTGGCTGGACCATAATCAAACACTACCGTGAGGGTATCTGGATTGGTACGGCCATCTTTCCACTGATAAATCCCGCCGTTGGCTACGGCAGAACGTGGATGCGATAAGCCGCTAAACCAGTGTACTGTATCAATTTGGTGGCTCATCCATTGGCCTGGGATACCCGACGAATACGGCCAAAACAGACGATATTCGAGGTACTTGCGTGGGTCAAAAGCCACTTTGGGGCGGTTCAATAGATAGCGTTGCCAGTCTACATCCGATTCTTTCAAATTTTTGGTCAATTCTGGTCGGCGCCAGCGGCCTGGTTGATTAACGTTCCACATCAATTCTACCATGACGATAGGACCGAATTTGCCTGATTTGATAAATTCGTCGGCGGCCCAATAGTTTTCACCACTACGGCGTTGCGACCCGATTTGCACGATTTTTCCCGAGGCTTTTACGGCCTTCAATACGGCGCGGTTGTCTGCCATGGTTTCGGCCAAGGGTTTTTCAGCGTACACATCACAGCCTGCTTTCACGGCTTCAATGGTATGAAGGGCGTGCTGAAAATCGGCGGTGCTCATAAACACAGCATCCACCATTTTGGCATCGTACATTTCTTCGTTATTACGGAAAACCTTTACGTTACCTCCCAATTGCTTGTCCAAATAGGCTTTCCCTTCTTCACGACGGCGATTCCAAATATCGGAAAGCGACGTGATTTCGAAGTTCATTCCTTTTGATAACTCTTTGAAAGGGCCT
>JAIXPV010000692.1 GCA_027486105.1 Runella sp.
AGAAGAAGGTAACCCAAAATACCAAGTTCCGAAATTCCAGATGATGGCGCTCAAGAGCAACGCAAGCACCATGGCAATACTATGATATACATTTTGGTCAATGAGTAGCTCAACGGGCAAAAGGTTCACAATTCCCATTGCCACGGCAATGCCTCCCAAGATAACCCCTAAAAAATTACAAAAACCCGACCAGATAACGGCGGTGGTAGGTTTGAGAGAATTGGTGTAAATAACGGTAGCAACGGCGTTGGCGGTATCGTGAAATCCATTAACAAATTCAAAAGCACAGGCGCATAAAATGCAAATACAGAGAAGAATAAAAATGTCTGTTTCTAAGCCAAACATGGGTAGTTCGTAGTTTATCGTTTATAGTTCACTTTTCACCTTCTTTTTGATACTAAAAGGCTTACACCTATGTAAACTATCTACTTATGTGTTTATTAAGTTAGGTTTTGAGGGCAAAGGTAAAGTAAACTTTTGAGGCGTATGTTAAGAAATTGTTAACACCATCTTTTCAAAAACAAAGGTTATCTTAATTTAAGTGCGACGAGTCTGGTCGGTCGGGCCGTCTTAACTTCTTACGCCAGTCCAACTGGTATTTCAACTTGATTTCCCCTTTTTCGTCCAAAGCCCTTATCACCAAATTATTTCCATTTAAGTTATGCATTATGGTATCAGTTGTACTACGTTTCAGGTTACTTAGCGGTACCTGCACCAACAAATCCGTTTTATCTCTGAAACTGTAGGTGCCTCCCACAAAAAAGGTCAGTACGCTAGATTCCACTTTCATTTGCTCCATATTTAGCTCTTGCCCCTGAAGAACAAACTGGTTTTTAATGTTCTCAAACCGCACGTTTTCAAAATCTCTTTTTCTAAAAAATATCCTCTGAATCCGTTGAATTGGCTCAAAATGATTCAGTTCTCCCTTAGAAAGCTCAAACGAAAGGCGTCCTCTCATGCTCGCGGGTACAAACTTAAATGAAGTCGTCAGTTGACTGCTATAAGTGAAGTCTGTGCTGATTTTCCCACTCAAATTACGATCTGAAATTGTGGTTTGACCAAAATTTTCAAACGCGTAAAAAACCTTTTGGACGTCGGCATGATTTACATTTCCGCGCGCATAAAGACGGTGTACAGGGCGGTCAAAATCCTCAATTCCACCCGTGACTTGAAAATCACCTCCAAAGGCGTTCATTTTTACATTTTCGCATTTTACAGATTTCTCACTGAAATAAATGCGCCCCTTCACATTCGTTGCTTCAAACTTCCGATAATGCACTTTTTTAGCCATCACCACCACCTTCAATGTAAGCTGCGACGCGATTTTGGCAATCAGTTTGGTAAAAAGTTTATTGTTTTTTCTTGAAAGCGTTCTGTTATAATCTCGAATCCAATCCAAGCCCAAATCTGGCGTAAAAAGAGCTATATACCCATTGACCTTATCAGACGAGTTGAACGCATACGGCAATAGCCCCGTCACCTTGCCACTTATTCGAATTTTATTTCGTCGATGATTAAAATGCAAATAGGATAAATCAACCGTTTTTTCATTGAATCTGATAGAACTGTACATGCGGGTAAAATTCATTCGCTGAGGAAAATACGTAAAAGCAGCATTTTCAACTTTGGCATTCCCGTCCAACTTCCCGTTCAGTTCATTGGACTTTTCGTTAAAAATGGGGTTCATTTTACCCGTATAACAATAACTAATAAGCGCTTTTCCTGTATTTAATTTAAAGTAATGCTCGTCAAACAATGAATTTAATTGGGGCAAATCTGCTTTAAAATTACCTTCCATGGATAGGAAGGGCGTCTCAAAATCGGTGACCGTAAAAAAGGTGTTCAAATGTATATTTCCGTACAGCAAACCCGTTACATGCTTGGCAATCAGGCGGGAGTTTTGGTCACTTGCTGGCAGTGCAGGGTTGGCCTGATTGGTAAAATGGGCCGTTGCTACTACGTTTAGTATAGCGCCCATCGGACTTTCATAATTAAATGTTTTGGTCTGAAAATCAATAGATACCGTTGGATTTTCTCGTTCAAACAACGGCGCATCCAACCGAACGGTAGCCGTCAGGACGGGCAAAATATTAAACCGACTGATGGTATCGGCTAGCCGTTTGGGAATGATAGCCAATGCCCGCGTCGCATGAATCGTATCGGTCTTAATTTCAAGGCGAGCGTGGCCCTGAGGCGCAAAATCAAAGCTGCCTTTCATCTCAAACGTATCGTTATAGACTTTGACTTTGGAAGGGAAAATACGCAAAAAGGACGTTTGAGAGCTGAACGTCATGTTCATATCCAGTTTGGTGGGTTTATGGCTCAAAAACGCACCCCGCTTTTTATTGAACGCCATTTCATCAAAATAGACTTTCCCTTTCAACTCCAGCTCCCAAAGCGTATCCCTTCGGTTGACGTAGTTGGTCAAATCTTCGGCTTTTAAGGCAATGTGTTGGTCTTTGCGGATATTTTCCAACGAGAAGGAGACGTTTTTGAAACACACATCCTTTAAATTTCCAATCACTTTATTGAGAGATGCAGGATCTGTTTTTTTGGCAACCGACAAGCTGTCTCGTGGACGAAAAACGCTAAGGTTGCTGTATCCTTCTTTGTCTACGAGAATGTTGATTTTACCTTCTTTCAAACAAACTGATTTTATCTGAAATTCTTTTTTAAACAGGCTTTTTACGTCCACTTGAATCGTAAGTTGCTGAATAAAAAGAAGTTCTGTACGGTGATTGGCATAAGCCGTATCTTGTAAATGAACGTCAAAAAGCGAGAAGGAAAAGCCAACTCCGTTAGCAAAAGGCGTAAAACCAAAATCACGGGCCGTCAACCGGCCATTCATATTTTGATTTGCCTCTTTTAAAATGTATTGAAAAGCGTCGTCGCGGTATTGGTAGGCCCAAGTCAACAGACCTCCCACTAGAACCGCCAACGCGCCAATTAGGGAAAGGATTATTTGAGTTGTTTTGGATAACGACATTCTTGAAACCGAAAAATAGCAAACTCTAAAACGAAAATAAAAAATATTGGGAAAGAGCACTTTACAAACTAAAAATGGTCACTTTACGCCAAAGTCATTTTTTACATAAAAGTAATACTACAATATACATTACTTTTATTACTTAAAATATCATACCAACACAATGCAATATAGAAGATTTGGAAAAACTGATTGGCAAGTAAGCGAAATCGGCTACGGAATGTGGGGGCTAGCAGGATGGACTGGCTCCGAAGAAAATGAGTACAATGCGGCGTTGGATCGCTCCGTCGAACTAGGCTGTAATTTCTTTGACACTGCCTGGGGGTATGGTGCTGGGCAAAGCGAACGAACCCTCGGTGAACTGTTAAAACGTCATCCAGACCAACGCCTGTACGTAGCTACCAAAATCCCGCCCAAAAACTTTAAATGGCCGTCCAAAGCGGAGTATCCGCTGGAAGAATGCTTTCCTGCCTCACATATTATTGAGTACACCGAAAAAAGCCTTCGGAATCTCGGCGTTGAAACCATTGATTTACAACAGTTTCACGTATGGGAAGACCATTGGGCGCAGCACGAAGAATGGCAAAAAGCGATTGAGCAACTCACCCGCGATGGAAAAGTACTACACTGGGGTATCAGCGTAAATCGCTGGGAACCCGATAATGTACTCAACACCCTCAAAACAGGTCTTATTTCGTCGGTGCAAGTCATTTATAATATTTTTGACCAAGCGCCAGAAGACAATCTGTTTCCGTTATGCCGCGAGTTGGACGTGGCTGTGATTGCCCGCGTGCCATTTGATGAAGGTACGCTCACTG
>JAIXPV010000301.1 GCA_027486105.1 Runella sp.
AAAAACCTGCTCAAACGTTGGTAAATGCGTTATTAGCCAATAACGACCCCCGCTTAAGAGTATGGATATCCCCCGTACACGTGCGTTGGGTAGCTGACGAAACTCTTACGACCGACGTCGAGAAGTTTATTCGTAAAGATGGTGTTCTTCAATCAGTAAGCTATCTTACCGACCAAGTACTGTTGCCTGAAATAAAAAAAGGGGCGAAGTACACTCGTCATTACAATCCTAAACTCTATAAAGGGGTAATAGATACAAACGAGTATGTAGGAGTGCCACCTGGGCTCATCCAACCAGATACCCATAATAACAATCCAACGCCTGGGCAAGTGGTGCAAAACCAGCACGTATCGCAGTTGGCTGAAATTTATCGCGGAAGCAGCGGCGGTTTGTTGAGAGCACGTTTGGCGTCGTCGGCTGAGACTGCCTTCATTTTGGCCGAAGCCGCACAAAAAGGCTGGGCCGTAGGAAGCGCCGCTACCCACTACAACGCAGGGGTGAAAAACTCCCTCGAAACCTGGGGCGTAGGCGCACAGTATGACGCCTACATCGCCAAGCCAGGCGTAGCCTACAACAATACGTTGGGGCGCATCATGGAGCAAAAATGGATTGCTAGCTGGACTGCTGCCACAGAAGCATGGTTTGATTACCGCAGAACGGGACTTCCTGCCCTCAAAGCGGGTCAGGCGTCGGCTGAGCCAGTGTTGCCAGTTCGTTTCAATTACGGCGACAATGAAGTAAACTTCAACCGTACCAATGCAGATGCGGCTATCAACAAACTTGAGACCACAAAACACTCAGGTTTGAGAGGGAAAAATAGCCAATGGTCAAAGCCTTGGATAGTACAAGGAACCAATAAACCTTGGTAGACAAAGAAAAAGATTAGTTAAAAATGTACAATTGGTA
Source organism: Runella sp. (assembly GCA_027486105.1). Taxonomy (GTDB): domain Bacteria; phylum Bacteroidota; class Bacteroidia; order Cytophagales; family Spirosomataceae; genus Runella. The sequence goes on from JAIXPV010000301.1 coordinate 907, forward strand.
GTATACTGAGAGGCGGGGGAATATTCCTCCGCCTTTCGTTTTATAGGATATTTTTTAAGACGCCCTCGGTATAAGATTTTTATATGAAAGACGTTTGTCTTTTCAAGAGTTTAGTAATAATTTTTTGATAATCAATATATTAACAGAGAATCCTTTTTGTAAAATAATTAATTTGATTACGCTAATATTATAATATTTTTAAATTATCATTAAATAGTACATTTTTTTGAAATAATTCTTCATGCAGAGTAGTCTGATTAATGGGTTGGAGGGTATTGGAGTGTAGAACTTCTTTAACCGATAATAACCATGATTATTAGCTCTACTTTTCTACAACGTACGTTGAGGTGTTTGCTTAGTTTAACAGTGGTTGCAGGGGTATGCTTTTCTACGGCAAGGGCGCAAAGCCGAACTGTAACTGGCAAAATCACATCCAGTGAAGACGGTACCGGTATGCCCGGGGTAAATATTATTGTAAAAGGAACCCAAAAAGGTACCAGTACCAACGGTGCAGGTACTTATGCTATTGAGGTCTCTGGCAACAATCCGGTATTGATTTTTTCCTTTGTAGGTTTTACCGCTCAGGAGGTAGCAATAGGAGCCCGAAGCATCGTGGATGTTTCATTGACACCCAGTGCTGAAAACCTCAGAGAGGTGGTCGTAACGGCCTTGGGAATCAAGCGGGAAGAAAAATCGCTGGGATATTCGGTAGGTAAAATTGACAGCAAAGAACTGAACCGCGTAGCACAGGAAAACGTCCTGAATGCAATGGCTGGCAAGGTAGCTGGGGTTACGGTAAGTTCTACGGGTGGCACTGGCTCGTCGGTTAGTATGATTATTCGGGGCGCTACTTCATTAGGTAGCGACAATCAGCCGCTGTTTGTCGTTGACGGAGTGCCTTTGGCCAATACCCTCAACAATATTAGCCAGGTAGGAAATGACAATCGCGCCGATTTCGGCAACTCGATTTCCAGCCTAAATCCCGACGATATTGAAAGCGTTTCGATCTTGAAAGGACCTAGTGCGGCGGCCCTCTACGGCTCGCGTGCGGGGCACGGTGTGGTGTTGATTACGACAAAAAACGGGGCTAAAGCCAAGAAAATGACCGTTTCGATTACGTCTAATACCGTTTTTGATAAACCGTTTAAGTTTTTGAAATGGCAAACTCAGTTTGGCCCAGGCCAATTTTCGGCCATTCCACCCTCCGTCAGTGGAAATCCGCTGACCAATCCGTTTGGGGCGCTTATTCAAGAAAATGTGGGGGCTACTTACGGTGCCGCATTGGATAAAGGCTACGAAGAAGTACAGTGGAATAGCCCGCTCGACGCGAATGGAAAACCCATCAAAATGCCGTTGGTATCGCACCCCAACAACGTCAGAAATTTTGTACAGACGGGTATTACTACTACCAACGGAGTATCGGTGGCCAATAGCAACGATAATTACAGCTATCGTTTATCGTATTCAAACATGCAGAACCGTGGCATCATCCCCAACTCTGATTTGTTCAGAAATACCATCAACTTGAATACGTCGGTGAAGGTGAATGAAAAACTCAGAATCAGCACCAATCTTGACTTGAGCCGTTCAAATTCCAACAACCGCCCCGCCGGTAACCGCGGAACCAACCCCCTGCAATGGGCATATGCCGTTTCGCCCCACACCGACATCAAAGACCTAGAAAATTATTGGTTGCCAGGTCAGGAAGGACTTCAACAACGTTCGCAGTTCAAAGGAATTTACAATAACCCCTACTTCTTGGCCAATGAGGTTAACAACAGCTTTGTCCGCGACCGTGTATTTGGAAACATCAGGGCCGACTGGCAAATCTCGCCGTCGTTCAGCCTGATGGGTCGTTATGCCGTTGATACGTATAATGAAAACCGTGAATTGAAAATAGCCAACAGCTACACCAACGACCCGCGTGGTGCTTATGGACTCATCAATATTGCTAACTTGGAAACCAACGCCGACTTCTTAGCGACCTACAAAAAAGATATCAAAGATTTCAGTTTGTCGATTTCGGCGGGAGGAAACTCCCGTTATCAGCGTGGCTCAAATGTCACCAACGCCACCAAGGGAGGTACAGGCTTGATTGTGCCGGGGGTGTTTAATATTCAAAACATTGCACCCGCCAACTTAGATTACAACAGCAGTCGATTCCAACGTGCTATTTATAGCGTGTATGGATTGGCCAATTTTGGTTACAAAGACATGATTTTTCTGGACCTAACGGCCCGTAACGACTGGTCGAGTACACTGCCTGCTGCCAACCGGTCTTATTTCTATCCTTCAGCTTCATTGAGCTTATTGGTGAATGAAATGTTGCCATTGACGAGTCAAATCAGCATGTTGAAATTGAGAACAGGTTTTGCGCAGGTAGGAAATGACGCCAATCCGTACCAGTTGCTCGGTTCGTTGGGCAACGCCGGTACTTGGGATGGTATTCCGCGCTTATCAACGCCTGGAACGCTCCTGATTGCCGATTTAAAGCCTGAAATCGTAACCTCTTACGAAAGTGGTATTGATTTAAATTTATTCAAAAACCGTCTGCGCTTCTCGGGCACTTATTATATGGTTGAAAACCGCAACCAAATCCTGAGCACCAAGCTGCCGCCTTCGTCGGGTTATTCCTCCAAAAACATCAACGCTGGTTTGTTGGTTAGCAAAGGTTTTGAGTTGAGCCTCGGTGGCACCATCGTAGACCGCAACAACTGGAGATGGGATTTGACCACTAACTGGACCCGCAACCGCACTACCATCAAGTCACTTTCGGATGATTTGCCTTACTATACCTTGTGGCAAGATGCTAAAGGAGGTGCATGGACGTACGTGGGCGAACAAATCGGGGATATTTATGACGCCAAAATTGTAACGGTCGAAAACAAAGAATCACCGTATTTTGGGTATCCGATTCTGGACCAAACGGGTAAGTGGCAGTCGATTGATGCTATTAACACTAAAAACAAAATCGGCAACTTCAACCCTAAATTTATCATGGGGTTGCAAACTTCGATTTCTTATAAAGGTTTTAGCGTGAGCATGTCGTTTGACTGGAGAAATGGTGGTGATTTTGTTTCTCAAACCTACCGCTATGGCGAAGAAAACGGACAGTCGCAGTTGTTTTTGGACAAACTCATCAATCCTAACGGTCTGACGGGTCAGGCATTGCGCGATTATTTGGTGGCAAATCAGGATGAACTCATTCGGATTAACGGAAATTATTTCCCGTTGGTGGGTGGTCCAACGCCTGATTACGGAGGCTATCCGTTCAAATACGGCCCATACACACTGCCGCACGGTGGGGTGTTCATCCCAGGGGTGATTGCAACGGGCTACGATGCCAACGGCAACCCAACTGGCTTCAAAGAAAACCTTGGCGGAGCTGGAACCACCATCCTGCCGTTTGCGGGCAGCACGGCATGGTCGTTTACCCGGGCATTTCTATACGATGCTTCTTTCTTGAAACTGAGAGAAATTACGCTGGGCTACGACTTACCCCAAAACTGGTTGCGGAAAGTGGGTGTTCAGAGTGCCAACTTCTCGGTTTATAGCCGCAACATTATCCTTTGGACGGCCGCTAAAATCAACATTGACCCCGAAAACGCATTCCAACCAGAAGGGGGGATTCAGGGTGGCAGTCAATTCAAACAAGGAATTGAGCGATACAACGTCAATCCTTGGGTGATTCCAGTCGGTTTCAAATTAGGCTTAACTTTTTAAGAAAACATAAACGGATAAAGTGATGAAATTCAACACACTCAAATTTACCTGCTTCGTGGTTCTGTTTTCTTGTACGGTGTTTTCCTGCAAAGACTTAACCGAACTGAACATCAACCCTAACGGGGTAGACCCCGACAACGCCAACCCGAATTTGGTGCTGTCGACGGTATTGACCGAAACTGGCAAGGCATTCGTTAACTTAGGGTATCAAGACATTGCTGGGGTAATGCAGCACACCCAAAAAGACGGCTGGAGCGGTGGCCACAATGACTACGATTGGGGCGGTAGCCAGAGTTGGGCGGGGTATTACGACATCCTGCGCAACAACCAATACGTGTACGACCGTGGCGTAGCCATCAAGTCTGAGTTGCACCAAGGCATTGCTTTGGTTGTCAAATCCATGATGTTTGGGTTAATCACCGACCTGTGGGGCGATGCTCCCTACTCGGCAGCGCTGAAAGGTGCCGTGGGTGGCGCAGAAAATACTTTCCCTGCCTATGACTCACAGGAAGTCATTTATACGGGTATTTTAGCCGATTTAGATAAAGCCAATACATTACTTTCCAAAAACGCAGCCGAATACACCGCTACCGTCGGCACCGCCGATGTGTATTATCAGGGCGCGCCTGCCAAATGGCGGAAATTGGCCAATTCGCTCGCGCTGCGTTATTACATGCGTATCTCGGCCAAAAAACCAGACGTAGCCAAGGCGGGTATTGAAAAAATCGTGGCCAACGCCACGCAGTATCCTATCATTACGGCCATCGCTGACGATGCCGCCATGCCTTTTGCGGGCAACAGCAATGATGATTCATGGCCAGCCAATGCCATCTATGACGCCAGCGAAAGCAATTATCGTCGGATTAAAATGGCCGCTACATTTGTGGATAGACTGCTAGTGCTGAAAGACCCACGTTTGGGTATTTGGGCCAACAAGGTTAAAATTCAAATCGTGGTTGACCCTGCTCTTCCCAAAGGAACCGACAAAATAGAAGGCAATAAACGCTATTTGTCGCCCGACAAAGTGGCGGGTAAAGAGTACAATACCAACGAATATGTGGGATTGCCCACGGCGATGTTGGGCGGGCCTACCTACAACCTCAGTCCCACTGCCGAGCAAGGAGCCAACAACCCGCACGTATCGTGGTTGAGTGATATTTATCGTCAGGCCAAAGGGCCGTTGCTTAAATCACGCCTGATGTCGGCGGCTGAAGTGCGCTTTATTTTGGCCGAGGCCGCCCTGAAAGGATGGGCAGCGGGTGATGCCAAAACCCACTATGAAGCGGGCGTAAAAGCGTCGATGGATACGTGGGGTGTGGGCAGTAGCTATGCGGCCTACATCGCGGGAGCTGATGCTAAATTTGACGGTACGCTGAAGCAAATCATTGAACAAAAATGGATTGCGAGCTGGACGGCTGCGCAGGAAGCGTGGTTTGATTACCGCAGAACGGGTTTCCCCGAACTGAAAACGGGTAGTCAATCAAAGCGCAGTGTATTGCCAGTGCGTTTTTATTACATGCTTGACGAACGTAATTTGAATAAAACAAATGCTGAATCGGCCATGAGTAAGTTGGAAACCACGCCTTACTCAACCGTTGACGGTAAAAACAGTCCTTGGTCCAAACCGTGGGTCATCCAGGGTACGGGCAAACCATGGTAATTTTTTGGGTTAGTTGAACGAAAAAGTGGTGGATCATATCCACCCTTTTTTTGCCTTTTTTAAATAAAAATAGAAAGTATTCACATGAGAAAAATTGCTTATTTACTCCTTCTTTTATTGTATTATAACGCTGGTGCGCAGGAATTTAAAGCCGCCGCATCCTTACGTGTCATTACTCCTAATCCGCTCTTGCCCGTATCGGGCGGCATCGGAACGCCCAAACCAGCTACCGAGAAAAAAGGCGATTTGTTTGCTCGGGTACTGGTGCTCGAAAAAGGAAATACCCGCGTGGCCATCGTTAGCGTAGATAATCTGGGCTGGTCGTCTATTTTGGGAAATCGTTCAAGAGCGTTAATTAAAGGTATTCCACCCGAAAATGTATTGATTGGCTGTACGCATACCCACAGCGGGCCAGATGCCTACGGTTTTCCGGACCAAACGGGCAAAACCTCGGCTGATTTGAATTACTTAGATGACTGCGTCAAAAAAATCGCTGAGGCGGTCAATGAAGCCGTTACTAAATTGGAGCCCGCTACGCTGAAAGTAGCCGTGGGAGAAGCCAAAGGAAAGATTGCCTATAATTATTACGCCGCCGACTTATACGACCCCCGCTGTGGCGTTATTCAGGCGATTTCCAAATCTGGAAAGCCCATTGCTACCTTAGTCAACTACGCTATTCACCCCGAAGTCCTGGGCGCTGGGAGGGGTATTTTAAGCCCCGATTTATGCGGGCCATTATACGACCGCATTGAGTCTAAAGGTGGTGGTATGGCCATTTTTGTAAACGGTGCGCAGGGGGGAATGGTCACGGCAGATACCCGCCGCGAAGCCAACACCGAAGCCAATACGTGGGAAGAATGTATTCGTATCGGAGAGCTGCTCGGCGACGAAGCCCTGAGGATTGTCGGTACCGCGCCGACCGTATCAAGCCCGTCGTTGTATTGTACCGCACGGACTGTAGAGTTTCCCGTTGACTCCGACATGATGAAGTACATTCTCAAAAATTCGCCACTCAAACATGCCAATGCCAAACCCGACGCAGTGAGTACGCAGGTAAATCTACTGAACATCGGGCCAGCGCAGATTTTGACCATTCCTGGGGAGGCATTGCCTAACATCGGCTTTTATCTCAAACGACACATGAACACTAAATTGCCGTTTTTGTTTGGGCTCACCAACGACGCGTTTGGATATATGCTTACCAAAGTAGATTTTAACAGTTTCAAACGGTATGACTATATAAGTCGTACCAGCCTCGGCGAAATGACGGGTGAAATTTACATTGAACAGGCGCTCAAGTTGGTCAAAGAAAGCCCTAAGCCAGAATAAAAAAATATTAATTGTTAACCGTTATATATCACGCAGTTGGGGCGCATTGCTCACAACCCGACGTTTGGCATGTAAACCCCAATGTATGCTCAAGCCTTTAATACATCAATTAAGTAATTCCCTCAAATGAGAACCAAGATGCACAAATCCCTTTTTAGTTTAGTACTTAGTGTTTGCATAGGCATTGCTCAACTCAATGCACAGCAGGCCATTATCCCCGAAACAGCCCTTAAAAGTTACGTCAACAATGGAGATAAAACTTTCTCGTGGGAGTTGAAAGACTCCTTTAAAGAAGGAGATGTAACGGGTTATAATTTATTGCTTACTTCCCAAACGTGGCGGGGAATCACGTGGCGTCACCAGCTTACCGTGATGGTTCCCAAAGAAAACCTGCACGATGGCGCGATGCTGTTCATCACGGGTGGTTCCAACAAACAAGAACAACCCAATTGGAGCAAAAGTGACAAACTGTGGCCTTCACTGATGGGAATCGCAGCCAAAAATAAAGCCATGGTCGTCTTGCTAAAACAAGCGCCAAATCAGCCTTTATACGGCAATCTGACCGAAGACGCCCTAATTTCGTACACCTTACATAACTTCAAAAAAGACGGAGATTATTCGTGGCCGTTGTTGTTTCCGATGGTAAAAAGCGCCGTAAAAGCGATGGACGCCGTGCAGGAATTTTCAAAACAAACCCTCAAACATGATGTCAATAATTTTGTGGTAACGGGCGCTTCCAAACGCGGCTGGACTACGTGGCTCTCGGCCGCTATTGACGATAAACGGGTGAAAGCCATCGGCCCGATGGTCATTGATATGCTCAATATGCCCGCTACGCTCGACTATCAGTTGAAATCATACGGCGCATACAGCGAGCAAATCGAAGATTATGTAAAACTGGAAATCCCGCAAACGGCCAATACCCCCCAAGGTAACGCCATCACGACCATGATTGACCCCTACTCGTACCGCGCAAAATTGACGGTTCCGAAGTTGATTTTTATCGGAACCAACGACGAGTACTGGACCGTTGATGCCATCAAACATTACTACGACCAGATTCCGGGCAAAAACATGATTCACTACGTGCCCAACGCGGGCCACGACTTGGGCGGAGGAAAACAGGCATTAGAGGCATTGAGCGCGTTTTTTGGAACGACCATCAACGACCGCAACTATCCTACGCCTACGTGGAAAGTAAGCCCTAAGAAAAAAGGAGCGCAAGTTTCCATCAAAACCGACCGCAATGATTTGGTAGACGCCGTTGTGTGGACAGCTACTTCGTCGGACAAAGATTTCAGAAATGAAAAATGGACGAGCTATAGTTTGGGCGTTTCCAATACCTCAAAAATAAAGTTGCAGGAAGCCTACGCGGGCAGCGGTTACAAAGCGTTTTATGTGGATTTAAAATACAAAGATGCCAACGGCGGTACCTATACCGTTAGTACGCGCATGTTTTTGACCGATTCAAAAGGTATATTGTAACAAAAAGCATAACCCCAATATTGCACAAACCCCGACCATTGAGCCGGGGTTTGTGTTTGTAAAGATGGCCCGAAGGCATTGCCCAAAAATTGATTTTGGCCCCTTCTTTAAATATACACATCCTTGTAAATCTGGGTCGTAATGGGCTTGAAGCTACGAAGTTTGAAGAGCGGTTTTTTGCCAATATTGAAGCTCCGTTTTTTGTCAGGAGTATTTTTCTTGGTTTCTTCCTCCAAAAAAGCCCCGCTCGTGTGCTCAGCGGCTCCCGTTGAGAGATTAAAATCGTAGGTATTAAATTTATTCGTACTCATCGACGAAAAGGTAGCCGTAGCACCAATCAAAAACCAGTCGTTGTTCTGAAAACGCCAGCGGTAGTCGTAGCCCCAGCGGTCGGCGCTCCCGCCATAAAACTGCACCAACAGCGTACTCCTTTCGATGGTCAATCCCACCAACGGGTCGCCCATCATGCCCCCTTCATTGGAAAGCAAGACAGACTCGTTGCTTTGAATGGATAAAGTATAGCTACCATTGGCCTGTCGAAAAGCAATCAGCAGAATACGGGGTTTTTGTGGATAATCTTCTTCTTTGAGATTGGGCACGTCTTTGTCGGCTTCCACTACGGCGGCGAGGTCAGGGGCGTTGTCTTTGTTGAGGTCGTCTTCGGCTTTTTCAACTATGTGCCAACCTTTGGGCACAAACGATTCTATTTTTTGGCCAGTTGGGGGTAAAACTGGGTACTTGTAACGGTTTTGGGCAGAGGTAAGATGGGCAAAAACAAGTAGCGCAAGGAAAAGGAGAAAACGAGTCATTAGAAAGGGATTGGGGCAAACTGTAAAATGACGATTGACGAACCAAATTACTAAACACATTCAATATAAATGCAGATTTTTTATCAAAATCCACTTTTCTGAAGGTCTCAGGATTGGCCGTGCTGTCGGATTCTTAAATCTGGCAGAACACAAGGATTCAAATTCGTTTTCGGTGCTGTTGGTTACTTATAACCGACAGGTGAGGTTTCTCAAAACCTCGCATCGTTCGGTTTTGAGAAACCTCACCTGTCAGATTTGAGAATCTGCCACCACTCAAACTTGTTTTGTGTGAGTGAATGATTTTTTAACGGCCGCTGAAGTAATAACAATAAAAAAAATAATCCCGAATTAGTCTGTTTGGCTTTCAAAGCGGTATTGTTTGTAAATACATCTTTCATGAAAAACAGGATCATTACTTTCACTTGTCTCTCTGCCCTTCTTTTGGGAAGCCTTGCTGTCGTGTCGCTGCGTAAGGTGGCAGAAATCAAAAAAGACTTCTTAACGACCACTTCCAATACCGTGTTGGTGGCCTCGCACCGCGCAGTCCATCATGTATACCCCGAAAACTCCATCCCCGCCGTCAAGGAAGCCATACGACTGGGTATTGATATCATTGAGATTGACGTCAAAGTGACTTCCGACGGGGTGCCTGTATTGATGCATGATGGCAAGATTGACCGCACTACCAACGGCAAAGGAAACCCCGAAACCATGACCTTTGCGCAGCTACAAACCTACAATTTGGTGGTAAAAGGCGCAAAAACCGAAGAGAAAATCCCCACGTTGGAGGAGGTGCTACGTTTGGCAAAAGGACGTATTTTGGTGGATTTGGATTTGAAAACCGACAAACTGGGGCCCATCATCGACGTGGTGAAGAAGACCAAAACCGAAGACATTGTCTTTTATTTTGACAGTGACTACAATGCCCTCCATTTTGTGGATAAGGTCGATAAAAAATACATGCTCATGCCCCGGGCGCATTCGCAAGCCATGGCTGATTCGGCCATAACACTCTTTAAACCCGAAGTGGTACACATTGATTTTTCGTTTTATACCCCCGAAGTGGTCAGTCTTATCAAAAAGCGGGGGGCGCGCGTATGGATTAATGCGTTGGGGCCGATAGATATATTGTTGCGGACCGATAGACGAGACGAAGCACTCGACAAATTGTTGAAACATGGCGCCAACGTTATTCAAACAGATGAGCCCGAATTGTTGTTAAAGCTATTGAAAGAGAAAGGTTTACATATTTAAGGGAAGGTTGTTTATTGACAAACGGCGTTTTTGTCCAATCAAATAATTGAAAACTTAAATTTAACACATTCTGAGTAGCCTTTTATGATTGGAACAAAGTATATAGACATATAACAAGCCAAAAAAATAATGGAAACCAACCGTCCTGACTATTTGATTGGTAGGCTGATGCGCAACGAGATTTCACAAGTGGAACTCGAAGAATTTTTGGCTGGTATTGGGGAAAAAGAAATGTCGCCCGCTTATTCGGAAGTGTTGGAGCGTTACTTCATGCAGTTGCTTTCCGAGAACGAACACGTAAAAAGCGTGCAACAAGAGAAGTAGATTTCCGATTATATCCACCCTTTTTTACGTAATAAACCTCTTCTATAAGCGCTGGGCGAATCTTGCGACAGTATAGTTATATGACAAAACACCTCTCTAAGTTTCTGCTGTTTTTAATAACGGCAACGGCATTCTTCGGAAGTTATGCCCAAATTCCTCTGCCAGTTTCTAAGCATAAGTTTGTGGTCATTGCCCACCGCGGCAACCACGTGAATGTGCCCGAAAACTCCCTTGCCGCTTACCAAGAAGCAATTAAAAGCGGGGCAGATTATGTAGAAGTCGATATCCGGACGAGCAAAGACGGGGTCTTGGTCATTCATCATGACGGAACCCTCGACCGCATGACCACCGCCACGGGTGAGGTCAAAGCCAAGACTTTTGCCGAACTAAGCCAACTTAAGCTCAAAAGTCCCAAAACGGAGGATGTCACCGTTTACCGAATTCCGACCTTTAGGGAAGTATTGAAGTTGTGTAAGAATCGGATTAATATTTATCTGGATTTTAAAGAGGCCGACGTGGCCGAAACCTGGAAACAGATTCAGGAAGAGGGCATGGAAAAGCAGATTGTGGTGTATCTCAATAAGGTGCCCTACTACAAACAATGGAGGAGTATTGCCCCGCAAATGCCGCTGATGACCAGCTTGTTGGATGACGTCAAGACCCCCCAGCAGCTGAAATTCTTTTTGGGCCAGGTAAAAGTAGAAGTGCTAGATAACATCGCCGAGCAAGCAATGGTGCAAACCGCGCAGGAAGAAGGTGTGGCCGTTTGGCTCGATGTTCAAAGCCCTTCTGAAGGCAAAGATGCGTGGGATTCGGCCTTGAGCAAAGGAGTGCAAGGGGTTCAAACTGACCATCCGGAAGCTTTGGTCAGTTACCTAAACACCAATAATTGGCGCGACGGGGTGGCCAAAAATGCGGTCATTGTTCCCAAAAAGCCCGCGTATCAATTCCTGCTAGATGTACCCTACGCCCAAGGCGAGGGCAAAGAAAACATGTTGGATGCCTACATCCCCGAAAACCATACGCCCGATACCAAAGTGCTAGTCTACATCCACGGCGGCTCGTGGAGCCGGGGTGATAAAAGCGAATTTCCCAAACAGCTCATTGATGAATTGGTCGGTGTAAAAAAGTACATCGTGGTTTCGATGAATTATCGTTTGGTCAAAGACGGCAAAAATCTATTTCCTGCCCAAATCGAAGACGTTAAAAAAGCCATTGCCTTTCTGTCGGCTCAATCCAAACGCTATCGATTTAACGGCAACGAATTTGCCCTTATGGGCGGGAGTGCGGGGGCCCATTTGGCTCTGCTCTATGCCTACGCCCATGACCCCAAAAAACAAGTAAAAACGGTAGTGAACCTCTGGGGACCCACCGACCTGACAGACAAGTCTGTGCGAGCTGATGGCAGTGATGCCAACAATACCGTTATTCGGTTTTTGGGCGAAGCCGACCCTAAAGCACAAATTTGTGTGGATGCCAGCCCGCTGCTGCACCTCACCAAAGAAAGCGGCGTGCCCACCATTTCGTTCCATGGCGTCGAAGATCCTCTGGTGCACGTAAGTCAGGCCGAAAATCTACACAAAAAACTTCAATCATTAGGAATCCAGACCCAGCTGGAATTGTACCCCCACGAAAAACACGGTATGAGCGCCTCGGCGGCGGTCGATGTTTTTGGGAAAATGGTCCAGTGGCTCGAAAAACAATATCCAGTTGTTAAATAGTTTGGATTGATGACAGAGGTCAGACGATAGTCAGCCCTCCGTCATTAATCCAACAAACCAATTAAGTTAAATAAATAATATACTCAAACTACACTAGGCCGTTGTGGAGCAACGTAATGGCTATGCTTAAATGCTTTGCTCCTTGGCATGAATCAACCCACCATGAAACTTAATGCTTTTTTTGTCTCAATTTTCTTGAGTGCTTTTCTCGTTTTTGGCACCGCCGCCACTACAGATTCTACGGTTCATAAAGTAATGGACAACGTGGTGACGCGTTTGTATCAAAAACTGACATCTGCGCAACTTGACACTATTTCGGAAGTCTACATTCTGCCTTTTTTAACGAAGGAAGAAAAACATACTCTCGCCACTCGTTACTGGACTTTTGACGTAAATGTACCCGTGGTCGTATCTCTCATGCGTGACCAAGCCCAGAAAGTGCCGCCGTTTTGGTTGACAAAAAGTGGGTTTCAAAAAACAAACATGGTCGTAAAAAATGAAGAATATACCTACGAAGTATGGCAAAAGAAATTTCCGAAGGGCAAAGTAGCTTTGGGAATAAACGGGTTTGACAAGCACCGCCCCGTGTATTTTGTGGGCGTAGGGCCGCAGAAAAAAAGCGACAAACTGACTATCTCAAACGTTTTTCCCGCCAACCAGCACTTCGAAGAATTTAAAGTAGGTGCCTTTACGTACCATGATTGGGACGAACTCACGCTCACAGACGTACCATTGGCATTGCAGGGGCAGCAATTATTGACCACCATTCGTGGACGCGCCCGTGAAGCCCACTTAGTGAAAGCCTTCCGGCAGACCGACTATCCCGCCCTCAACAAACCCGATCAGTTGCTGCTTTCGTGGAGCGCCGACCCCACTACCACCATTGATGTGCAGTGGCGTACGCAATCGGCGGTGAAATCTGGAAAAGTACAGTACTGGAAAAAGAACTCGACCGATACGCTGACCGCCAACGCATTGCCGTTTCAGATGGAAGACCGTCTGCTGCGCAACGACCGCTATATTCAGCGTTTTACGGCCAAATTAACCCAGCTTACGCCCGCCACCGTGTATGCCTATCGGGTGGGTTCAGCGAGTACGGGTTGGTCAGAAGTGGCTGATTTTAGAACCGAAGCGGCCCAGCCAGAGGCATTTTCTTTTGTGTGGTTTGGGGATACGCACAAATCGCCCGATTGGGGACGGATGGCCCGCCAAACGCTCGAACGTCACCCCGAAATTTCCTTTTATTCGGTCATCGGCGACTTGGTCAGTACGGGCCTTGACCGCAATGAGTGGGATGAATTTTTTCATCATTCAGGAAAGATTTTTAGTCAAAAACCCTTCATGCCTATTCCAGGCAATCACGACAGTCAGGATGGGCTAGGGGCAGCGATGTACCAAAATCTATTCAGCTTGCCTGCCAACGGGCCCGAAAAAGTGCCCGCCGAACGAACCTACGCTTTCCATTACCAAAATGCCCTGTTTATTATGCTCGACGGCACTTCTCCCATTGATGCGCAAACGGCTTGGATTGAAAAACAGCTTTCGCAAACCAAAGCCCTGTGGAAGTTTGTGATGTTGCACTTCCCACCCTATAATTTCGAAGAAGATTATGCGCAAATTCGCAAAGAATGGGGTGTGCTGTTTGACCGTTATCACGTTGATATGGTCATGAGTGGGCACGTGCATTACTATATGCGTAGCAAGCCCATGTATGCCGAAAAACCTGTGGACTCTCCCGCCAAAGGCACGATTTATACGATTTCCATCAGTATTCCGAGTCAGCACAAAAACTGGCCTGAAGAACCCTACGCGGCGGCGCGTTTTCAGAGCGGGCCCGTGTACCAGCACATCCGAATTGATAAAAACAAATTGACCCTGCGCTGTTTGGATGAGAACGGAAAAGTGAAGGATGAATTTACGATTGAGAAATAAAAACGCCACCTTGATTTAGGCTTGTTCATGTAAAATTCGCTGAATCCCTGTACCTTTAGTCTTTATTTTAACGAATTAGGTATGACTTTCGACGAATTAAATCTCAATAAACCACTGCTCAATGCCCTCAATGACCTAGGCTTTACGACGCCTACGGCCATTCAGCAAAAGGTATTTTCGGTGGTGATGTCGGGGCAAGATGTGTACGGGATTGCACAAACGGGTACGGGAAAAACCCTGGCATATCTGTTGCCTTGCCTTCGGCAATTTCAGTTTTCAAAAGAAAAAAATCCGCAAATAATTATTCTGGTTCCTACGCGTGAGCTGGTGGTGCAGGTGGTAGAATCAGTCAAAAAACTGACCCCTTACATGAGCGTAGTTACGGTGGGAGTGTATGGAGGCGTGAACATGAAGCCACAGGTAGCGGAGGTATCGCAGGGGGTAGATGTGCTGGTGGCTACGCCAGGTCGACTGGTAGATATGCTCTCAAGTGGCGTAATCAAGCCCAAAGCTGTGAAAAAGTTGGTGCTTGATGAAGCCGACGAAATGCTCAATCTGGGCTTTCGGGCGCAGTTGAAACTTATCTTGGATACTTTGCCCGAAAAACGCCAAAACCTTTTGTTTTCGGCCACCATTACCGACGAAGTGGAGGAACTGATGCAGGAATATTTTAACCGGCCCGTCAAAGTGGAGGCCACCCCTGCTGGTACGCCCTTGGAGAATATCTACCAAATGGCATATCAAGTGCCCAATTTCTACACCAAAGTAAATCTGCTCGAACTGCTTCTTGGCCACGACCCCGACATGGTCAAAGTGCTGGTTTTTGCGGCGACCAAGACCTTGGCCAATCAATTGTTTGAACAACTTGAAAAGCAATTTGGCGATACGGTCAGCGTAATTCACTCCAACAAAGCCCAAATGCAGCGTTTTGAGGCGGTCAATCGCTTTCAGAGCGGGGCTTGTCGCGTCCTCATTGCCACCGACGTCATTGCGCGGGGCTTGGATGTCTCGGAAGTATCGCACGTCATAAATTTTGATTTGCCCGAACTTCCCGAAACCTATATCCACCGCATTGGTCGTACGGGCCGGGTGGATAAAAAAGGCATCGCCATCAGTTTTATCGTGGAAAAAGAGAAGGAGCAGCAGGAAGCCATCGAAGCCCTGATGAAACAGCCGATTCCGATGCGTCCGTTGCCCAAACTACTCGAAATTTCGGACGAACTCACCCCCGAAGAAAGAGATACTGGGTACACGAAAATCATCAGCGTAAAAATTGTCAAAAGTGATACATTCGGTGGGGCTTTTCACGAAAAAACCGAAAAGAACCAAAAGGTAAACGTGCGCCGCAATCACGCCAAAGAAATGATGAAAAAGTACGGCAAGCCGATTCGGAAAACCCGAAAATCATAACCTTTTCGTGCCGAGGGTGGTGTTTTCACCACCCTTTTTTTGCCTGGGGCGGCAGTATCGTATAGCCTGCCATCTCCCTTAACTCTACGCTTTAGCATGGAGAGTAAATAAACGCCCACAACACCTTCTTAACCCAGAAAGAAACTCCAATCCACGGGTGGAAGGTTATGACGATACGGTTACAAAATTTGGCTTTATTGGCGGCGGCGGTGGTTGTTTTTGCGGCAGGTTTCCCTTCGAGCAAAGAAGACATTCAGCGGCCGCTGGAGGTATGGGCGATACGCTCGGTGCTCGACAAAAAGCCCCGGATGCTGACCTTGGCCTTGGATAAAGAATGCTACGCGGCCTACGATTTGGCCAAAGGCAAATTGTACAAGATTTGGAAAGGTGGCGTATTGCTAGAAGGGGCGGCTTATACCAACAAAAAAGACATTCAGCCCGGTTCGTGGGGCACCGCTTACCAGTGTGACAGTCTGCCCGCGTTGCCGTGGCGGGTCAGCCTCCGTGGCAAGGACGAGCCTGTACGGGTGCTGTATAAAGGTTACGCGTTCAGAAATCAACAGATTTACCTTCATTTTGCGTTAGTGCTGCCTTCCAAAGACACCGTTCTTGTGACGGAGCGCCCCGAATTTGTGCGCAACCTGGCTGGAAAGCCTGGACTGGAAAGAATGTTTACGACGTCTAAAGTCCCTGAAAACGTGTCTATTTCTGTGCAAACATTGGAGGGGATAAGGGCTTTACATTCCAATAGTACTACTTATCTAACCACTTATTTTGAGCCGTTGCCTGAGCAGTTTCCGCCGACGCCCGTCGTCAAGGCCGTTCATCCTGGACGGGCGCTGATGGACAAAAGCGATTGCTTTGTGTGTCATAAAGTGGATGAAAACGAAGTGGGGCCGGCGTTTCAGCGCGTGGCGCAGCGCTATCCCAACAATCAGAAATCGGTGGATTTGCTGGTAAATAAAATTAGGGAAGGCGGCACGGGCGTTTGGGGTACAGGCGTCATGAATTCGCACGCGTTGCTGACCGAAGATGAGTTGACGGCGATGGTCAAGTATATTTTTACGCTTAAACCCAAAGAGGTCGTTATCCAAAAACCGGTGAACCAACCCAAAAAAGAACCAGCAGTGCAACGTACAAATTCACCAGGGTTTGGGGCACCGTTGGAGAATGTACACCCAAGCTATGACCTGCAAACGTTGCACACCAAAAATTTCAAACCCCGCGTAGGAGCGTTGGCGTTCAAGCCCGACGGCAGGCTGCTGGTCACGACTTGGGACGAAGTGGGCGGTGTGTATGTATTGGATAATGTCACGACGGGCGATACCAATAAAATCACCGTCAAACGTATTGCGTCTGGCTTGGCTGAGCCACTTGGTATTGAGGTGGTTAATGGTGAAATATACGTCTTGCAAAAACATGAATTGACCAAACTAATAGATACCGATGGCGACGAAATCATTGATGAATACCGTGTAGTGTGCAATAGTTGGGGCGCTACCGCCGATTTTCACGAGTTTGCCTTCGGGCTGGTCTATAAAGAAGGCTACTTCTACGTTACGCTCTCGATGGCAATGCGCCTCAAACCCGACGAAAAGCAATTGCCCGACCGAGGGCGCACCATCAAAATCGCCCCAGATGGGAGTTTTGAATCAGTCAATTATGGCCTGCGTACCCCCAACGGTATTGGGTTGGGGGTAGATAATGAATTGTTCGTGACGGACAATCAAGGGCAATGGCTGCCTGGCAACAAGTTTATTCACGTCAAAAAAGGGGAGTACCACGGCATGGCGTGGGGGTGGCTCAGCGACGAGCCTGCCCCGCCGATGGCTGCGCCCGCGATTTGGCTGCCCGAAGATGAGATTGGAAATTCTCCCTCCGAGCCCGTTGTGATAAAAGATGGCCCTTACAAAGGCCAAATGCTCCACGGTGATGTGACCCAGGGCGGCATTCAACGCGATTTTCTGGAAAAAATAAACTGTGAATATCAAGGTGCAGTCTTTCGGTTTTCGCAGGGATTTGAGGCGGGCGTTAATCGCCTACGTTGGGGGCCCGATGGTGCGCTGTACGTGGGAGAAGTAGGCATGGCGGGCGGGGGCTGGAGTTGGAAAGACCGCGTACGTGGATTGCAAAAAATAAAATACAACGGCAAAAGTACCTTTGAAATGCTGGCCGTGCGCGCCAAACAGCAGGGCTTTGAAATTGAATTTACGGAGCCACTCAAAGAAGGACAAAAACTACGACCTGCTGATTTTCTGATTCAACAATGGTGGTACCTGCCCACAAAAAACTACGGTGGCCCCAAAATGGACTTGACCGCGATGACGGTAGAGAAACTCACTATTTCAGGCGACCGAACCCGGGTTTTTCTCGCTATTCCGAATCTAAAAAAAGAACACGTCGTTTATTTTCGATTGCCAGATATGCTCAAAAGCCATCGTGGACAATCGCTTTGGTCGTCGGAAGCGTGGTATACTTTAAACAATATTCCGAACTAATCACATGGACTTTTTCAAAAACCAATTCCTTAATCGGCGAGAATTTATGAAGTATACGGGCAGTGTGGCAGCCTTGGGTTTGACCAAACCGACGTTGGCCGAGACCCAAGCAAAGGCGATTAAAATCATAAACGTTGATGCCAATTTTGAGCGCGAACCACTGAATGCCTACCGTTTTAAGGGCGGTGCCATTACCGACAGCTGGCAGGCTGTGGCCATGATGGAGTCAGAATCGGGTGTTCGGAAAATCGGTTTGGGCACGCAGGGGGTGTTGTGGTCGGATGCGCGGGTGGCGGCGGGCCATTCCGAAAGCGCCGGAAATGCGCTCATGTACGCCATGAGCGAGCGCGCACTGCAAATCATCAAAGGCACTTCTTTTACTAATCCCGTCGCTTTGATGGAGCAGGTTTTACCCGAAGTGTTAGCATACGGCAAAAAAATCACGGGCGTGGCAGATTTGCGCAAAACCTTTGCCCTCAATGCCTTGGTGTGTGTAGATAATGCCGCGTGGTTGCTGTATGCCCACGAAAACAACATGAAAACCTTTGATGAGATGATACCAGCGGCCTACCAGCCCGGGCTATCGTATCGGCACGAAAAAGTGGCGAGCATTCCGTCGTTTAGCGTGGGGACTACCACGGAGCGCATCAAAACCGCCGCTGATGAAGGCTATTTTATCCTCAAACTCAAAACGGGTGCGGCGGGTACGCAGAAAGAAATGCTAGAAAAAGACCTCGAATTTTTGACCGCGCTGCACAAGACCATCGGGCACTACGAAACGCCCTACACCAAAAGCGGCAAAATTCCCTACTATTTCGACGCCAACGGCCGCTATGAGCATAAAGATACGCTGTTGCGGTTTTTGGACCACGCCAAAAAAATCGGTGCGTTTGACCAAATTGCCGTGGTCGAAGAGCCGTTTGCCGAAAATAATGAGGTCTACGTGGGCGATTTTGGCGTACGCATTGCCGCCGACGAAAGCGCCCACACCGTAGAAGATGCCGCCCGGCGTATTGAGCAGGGCTACTCGGCTATTGCGGTCAAGGCCATCGCCAAAACCCTGAGCATGACCATGAAAATTGCGCAGCTTGCCTACGAAAAAAACATCCCCTGCTTCTGCGCCGACCTGACGGTAAGCCCGATACTGGTGGATTGGAACAAATCAGTAGCAGCGCGGCTGCCGCCGTTTCCCAATATGTCGATTGGCTTACAGGAGACCAATGGACACCAATACTACAAAAATTGGGATCGACTCATGAGTTATCACCCCAAATCTGGCGCTACGTGGACTAAAACGGTGAAGGGTGTCTACCCAACCGATGCGTCGTTCTACGCCCAAAGTGCGGGTATTTTTGAGCCTTCGGCGCATTATGAAGCCTTATTTCCAAGATAGATAAACTTTGTCTTATAGTATCAAGGCACCATAAATTTAAAATTCACGCTAAGGCGCAAAGTGGCAATAACCTATTCCCTTTGCCACTTTGCGTCTCTGCGTGATTAAAATTGTCTTATGTACTTAATACGCGTTATACCTTCACAAAAATCTTGTGGCGGTACATCACGTACAGCACCAGCCACACCAAAATCAGCCCGCCCAATGCGTTGAATACTTCATGCCACTTTTCGGGCGCGTGGCCGTATAATCCCGCAAAAAGTAGCCTCGACGATGCGCCGAAATCAACAAAGCGGCAGGCCATGTAAATGACCAGCGAGTTCATGCCAATAACCTTAAAGAAAAAGGCCCATTTGGTGAATTTTAACACGTCCATTACCCAATAAAAAAGAGCAACCAACAGACAAGCCATGCCAGCCGTCAAGAGAATAAATGAGCTAGACCACAGGTGTTTGTTGATTGGAAAAACCGTGGCCCACGCCAAGCCCGCTGCAGTGCCAATGACACCCATGCCAATCAACCGAATCAATTTGATGTTGGCGGTGGTTTTGTCCAATAGTACTTTGCCCGCCAGACTACCGAAAATAGTCAAGCAGGTAGCCGAGAGTTGGGTGGTCATGGCCAGCTCGTCGTAAGTGGTTTGTTTTAGGCGGCCAGGCATGAAAGTGCGGTCAATCCACCCCACCAAATTGCCTTCAAAAGTTAGGTCGCCGCCGCCATAATCACCCACCGAAATCAGCATCAAAGCGGCGTAATACAACCCAAGGATGGAGAATGCGACGATAAGTTGTGTTTTCCAGCCAGTGTTAAGGTATAAAATAGCTACCAAAAAAGTGGCAATTCCGATACGGCCGAGTACAGTTCCGTAGCGAATATGGGCGGGGTCAAAAAAGTCAACGGGGGCGTTTTTGTCCAATATGCCCAGAAAAAACAAAATGAGCATTCGTTTAAATACCTTTTCCAAGAGTTTGGATTGGGGAATGCCCTTGGCGACACCGTTTTTGAGACTAAAGGAAAGGGACACGCCCGCCATGAACAAAAACAGTGGGAAGATAAAATCATAGAAGGTGAATCCGTCCCAATCGGGGTGGTGAAATTGCGCCGCAATGGCATCAATAAAACCAATGTTGGTTTTGCCACCCATCAAAGAAAGAAAGGCTCCGCCGCCAGAAATCATGAGCATATCAAAGCCGCGTAGTGCATCGAGTGAGGCTAGGCGGCTTGCAGAAGAAGCTGAATTCATGTGTCAGGTTATAGGTTTAGGTATCTACATCCTATAACTCTGTTTATGGCTTTTTTTACTATTCTCTGCTCCCCTAATTTGCTACATTTCTCGGATTTCTTTGTCTTTGACGGTCATTTCCCAGTCGCCGAAACTGCCGTATAATACAAACGAGCCAAACCGAAATTTGTCTACAATTTCGGTGCCCTTCGACACACTGTCGTAGAAGTCCTTATCGACGGGAAGCTCAAAATCAATGGCGTTGACGGCGTTTTTGATGTGTTTTTTGATGCTGAGCGAAAAGTTTGCCTGCTTCAATCGTATTTTCAAAATGTATCTTACTTTCTTGGCAGATTGTCCGGCATTCAGTTGCTGCAATTGCGCTTTTAGCTCCAAGTTTTCTTTTTGGAGGCGCTCTAGCTCGGCGGCATCACCACCGCAAGAATAGAAAGAAAGGATGGATAGAACGAAAAATAACAGCGAAATAGAGATACGTTTCATGGGTGTTTTTGGTTCAAAGTTATCTATATCAAAAGCTTAAGTAAAGGTGCAAAATTAATTTATACTTCACGCAGAGGCGCTAAGTTTAGATAATCAACCTTTTATACTCTTTGCGCCACTGCGACTTTGCATGAATAAATTTGCTTAATTACTTAATTGGGGTTTAAAGAATAGAAACAACAATAATGGCCAGTGCCAACAAAAGTTGGACGGCGACTTTTAGGGTGAAGGTTTGCCCAAAATGAATCGGGTAGAGGAAAGAACCCACAAAAACCCCCGTTACAAAAAACAAAAACCGATTGGACCACATGGAGCCGTTGAAGCCTTTGACCCCGTACTCGGAGGCTTTAATCCAAAGCCAAGTACAGGCAATCGCCAGCAAATAAGGATAGATAGAGGAAATCCATTTGGGCGATTTAAACTGCCAATACATGATGTACCAATGGCCGAAAGAGCCAAGAAGAAACAGGAAGGTAGCAATCAAAATCTTGGTTAAATTCATATCAAATGGCAATTATGGGTTTAAGTTAAAAAATGATGGCGAAAACGTTGTGATATTCGTTGGCTATTTGCGGCAAAATTAGTGTTTTCGTTTGAGCGCATCGTTGTACAGAATAGCTACTTTTTTCGACATTTCATCGGTTATTTCCCACAATTCAAGAGAGAGGGTTGCGTAATTTAATGATAAATAAAGCAGTTTTAGGTCGGAATTTATTATCCATTTTATTAAAAACAGCCACTATTTTATGAAAACACACTTGTTAAAAATGACGACTTGGGTCGTTGCGGTAGCGTTGATGACCACTGCCTGTAAAAACAATAATGACCTCCCCACGCCTCCCGACGAAACCCCAACGAATGCCTTGAAATTACGCAAGGCAAGTGCTACGGAGATTGATTATCAGTCGTTTGATTACGATAGCAGTGGGCGCATTACCAGGCATGTGTCGCAATGGCAGTATGTTCAATCAGACCCCAGTCAAATCAAACGTATCGAAAACAATTTTGAGTACAACACCGCTGGGCAGCTCACTACGGTGCGCTCGCAGGGCAGCGACCACCGCTATTTTTACACAAACGGCACGTTGGAACGGGTCGAAAGCCGAGCCTCTAATCGCCTGATTTCCACTACATACTTTCTTTTTGATGCCAAAGGCCGCGTCAGTGAGCGGGAGGAGGTGGTACCTGATGACCGTCAAATGTCGGATGCCCCCGCCAAAACCAAATGGAAGTACACCTACGATGCCAAAGGCAATTGCGTACATGTAGACTATTTTCTCTTTATGGAGGGTAAGTATTCGTTGTACGAAACGCTCGATTACAGTGAGTTTGACAGCGCGGCCAATCCCTTCGATCAACTATCGTTTTTCCCGTACGTACCTTGGGTGAAATTTCAAGTAACTAACCCTGGAAAACAAATCAGCACGGCGGCTTCGACGGGTCTCAAACAGTCGACTATGTTTCGCTACCAATACGACGCCAAAGGGATTCCTACCCATCGCACCATCAACCAAGGAGGCGCTGAATGGACGTTGAAATTGGAGTATTGATTCAGGGCTGATTTTAAGTGTATTGCCTCCTCTTGTCACCTTCAGTGTGTCGAGAGGAGGCTTTTTGTGGTGAATGAAAAAAATGATTTGGGGAGATACGTTTTTCGTTCTTGAATTTATGGGGCCTATCTTCCTATCTTTGGTGATTCACTGAACCCGTAATCCTCTCATGAACAAATTGATTTTTGGCTGTCTCCTTCTGAGCAGTGTCTTTTTGGTAAGCCACACCGCCGACGATGCGCTCATCGACGGCAAGGCATTTGCAAAGCATATTCAAGTACTGGCTTCCGACGCCTTTGAAGGCCGCAAGCCGTTCAGCGTTGGTGAAACCAAAACCATCAATTACTTAAAAGCCGAATTTGAAAAATTGGGCCTGAAACCTGGCAACGGCAAAAGCTATTTTCAGGAGGTGCCCATGGTAGATATTTTGTCCAAACCTGCTGGGCCGTTGGTCATGAAAGGTAAAAGCGGGGAGATTTCCCTTAATTACCTCACGGATTTCGTGGCCGCTACCCGTCGGGTGCAAGACCAAGTAAAGGTCGAAAACTCCGAAATGGTGTTTGCGGGTTATGGCATTGTGGCGCCCGAATACGGTTGGAACGACTACGCTGGGCTGGACGTCAAAGGTAAAACCGTATTGGTGTTGGTCAATGACCCGGGGATTGTAGACGACAAGTTGTTTAAAGGAAATACGATGACCTATTATGGTCGTTGGACCTATAAGTTTGAAGAAGCAGCTCGCCAAGGCGCGGCTGGCGTACTCATCATTCACGATACAGGGCCGGCGAGTTATGGCTGGTCGGTGGTAAGAAGTGGGTGGTCAAAATCCAAACTTTATCTCCAAGCCGCCGATGACAACCGCTCACGGGCCGCGATGGAAGGCTGGATTACGCTCGAGTCGGCCAAAAAACTCTTCCAGCTCGCGGGCGTTAAGCCCGATATTATGCACGAAGCCAGCAAAAAAGGGTTTAAACCAGTGCCGCTTGGTGTAACAACTTCGTTGACCATCGACAATGAAACCAAAAAATCTACCTCTCACAACG
>JAIXPV010000613.1 GCA_027486105.1 Runella sp.
CTTGTATTCAAGTTTGAAGTGCAATTTGGTGTTTTAGAGCAAACTGGATGGGAGATAAATACCCAAGAGTTTTTCGAGGTCGGTTGTTTAGTTGATTTTCAATCCAATTTACGTCACTTTTTTTGACAATACTAATTGGGCAGGGTTTTGGAATATACTGTCTAATTAGACCATTTGTATTTTCATTAAGTCGGCACGGGCCGCCCCGCCCGCTCCCAACTGTGGTATGGCCTTGCAAAATAGATGTGAGCCTTTAATTCAGTACCGATTTTCTGATGTTTTGAGAACTCTTTTCCATTGTCAAAAGTAATTGTCTTTATAGGCAAATCACAGTTTTTTGCCCTGTAAATCAGCATTTTAGCCAATTTATTAGCATTTTTAGATTCCAACTTTGCAACAATAGTATACTTCGTTACTCGCTCGACTAAGGTCAACAAAACGCCTTCATGGTTAGCGCCAATTATTGTATCTCCCCGCGGCGGCGTACCGCTCCCAGTGACCAATTTCAGTATTTTGTTCAACTATTGCTGGACGATTTTCGATACCAACCCGATTCGGAATCGACCCTCTTTTCCCTAAACTTCCTCTTTTGCAATATCTTTTTCTATGTCGAATCCGTAAAAATGAGGTAAGGTTTTCATTATCAGGATCTTTTCCTGAATATATATACTTGTAAATTGTTTCATGGCTTATCTGCTTGGAACCTGCTCTCTGTGCCAGTACACCACTTATTTGCTCCAGAGAATAGCGTTCTTTAAGACAATCCAGAACTTGCTCTTTAAGCTCAGATTTCATCTTATAAGGGTCTCTTTTACAGCGATCTGAGCATGTTTTATGAGCTTCAATAGCTATATAAGCTCCTAACAATGAGCGGTTTCGATTAATTTCTCTACTTACTGTACTTTTGTGTACTTTTATAAAATCTGCAATTTCAATTTGTTTCTTTTTTTGTTGAAAGAGGATCTGAATTTGGTATCTTTGTTCGAGGGTCAACTGAGTGTATGATTCCATATTGTTTTATGATTAGACACCACAAAACTATGGGTATTATTCGCAAAAGTTGGCTCTTTCTTTTAGCTGCAAAACAAGTAACTATCAGTGAGTTGCACTTCAAATCTGAATCTGCGGCTTATGTATGTGTATGCACCGTTTTACAAATTTTAGTTCTTTACAATTCTGACGAGTTTCTACTACCCCAATCTCCCCCCTACAACTTCTCCCGTATTTTCGCAGCAATCTCCGCCAACTCCTCCTGACTCATTTTGAGCTTATTATTGAAATTCATATCTGCCATGCTATTGAGCGGAATCAGGTGAACGTGGGCATGAGGTACTTCTAGTCCTACCACAGCCACACCGATACGCTTGCAAGGAACGGCCTGCTCAACGGCGGCAGCGACTTGCTTCGAAAATTTCATTAACCCTTCATATAGGCCATCTTCCAAGTCAAAAATATAATCTATTTCCTGTTTTGGAATCACGAGCGTATGGCCAGGGGCGCAGGGAAAAACATCAAGAAATGCCAAGAAGTCTTCGGTTTCGGCAATTTTATGGCAGGGTATCTCACCATTAACGATACGTGTAAATAAAGAAGGCATAAGTTTGTTTGTAGGTATAAAAATGGAAGGACACAAAGCGTAATCATCCAGCAAGTATAAGAACAAAATCGCACAACTAAAGACCCATCAACGCCATTTTCGTCGAATGCTTTTCCGCTGAATTCCGAGCCGATACGTTCCAGTGAGAGTAACCACTTGGTAACCATCATTTCTATTAGGATTTCCTGCTTTGCTTATTCCATCAACATAGTCGCTTGTGGCAATCCTAAAAGACGCTTCTATTCCTAAATTGAAGCTCGGCGACAGGTCAAATTTCATCCCTCCTCCAAACGCAAATGCCAGATGCCAGTGAGCGTATTGGGCATTTTTATCCTGCTCAATTCCTTCCAAAATGGCAGAATAGGGCGAATAAGTCTGGCTAAAATCAGGGCGGGGATTGGTATAGACAACCGTCGGACCAGCAAAAAAAAAGGGTGTATAGACGGGTTGATAGGCATAATATTGGCGATAATAGACAGGGTTGATGTCAAAGTAATCCCATTCAATCAATAAGGAATTTTCAACAAATCTTGTGTCGATACTCAGGTTTCTGGATGCGCGATTGGGGTAATTACTATCGCGACCGCTGAATTTACCAATCTGAAAATTATAACGGAGGGCAAAATTACTTGTGTTTATGTATTTGCGGATAAATCCATGATAACTAAAATTAAACTCTTTCGACATGAGATCCTGTTGATTTAAATCTCCTAAATATCCAACTGCACCCAAGCCTCCGCCTACTTCCCAGCGATTTGCGGCCTGTCCGCAGGCCGCGTGTTTACTTAACAATAATAACACCAAAATCCATACAGCCCTTCCCAAAGGACTCAAAAAAGAATAGTCTTTCATTAATTCAATAAAATCATAGGGTAAACAATCATTCTTGTGGGGTATAGACCCACAAAAATAGTACCAAACCTGCACTCACTTATTTTATTAAAACGAGCGAATGTCACTCCACTTCGAAAGGTTGCAAGTTAGATTTTACCAAAGTAGCAAACAACAAAACCCCATTGACTACCAAACAGTTAACCTAATTTTACATTTGAAAAATACTATTATTTTTTTTAGTTTTGTATAGATGCTCTTTTCAGGATATTTAGCCATGAATCAGTGGTGATTGTTAAGTTCTTTAACATTTTAACTATCCATAAAATGAAACAAATTTTCACACTTCTTATCTTGGCATCCTTCCTCCTTACCTCATGTAAAATCAGTTTTAGCAAAAAGGAAACACAAAAAGGGTAGGGTGATTGCATCAAACGTTAAGTTGACTCAGTAGCGTCATTAAATAGGCATCATCCCGAGCAGCTTTCTTGCGTTTGCGCTTTAAACTCATTTTAGTCGGGTCTCGGCTGATC
>JAIXPV010000136.1 GCA_027486105.1 Runella sp.
ATCAAGTGTGTTGTTGATTGAACTGACATTTAGTAAATCATTGCCCTGCGTACCCTGCAAAAACAAGGTCAGTTCCAGCCCTTTGTAGCTCATGGTAGAGTTAAGCCCGTAGATAAAATCAGGGTTGGGGTTGCCGATAATGGTTTTGTCAAGTTGGTTGATCAGTCCGTCGGCGTTCAGGTCTTTGTATTTTTCTTTACCCAAATCGGTATAACCGTCTTTTACATAGCCATAAAATACGCTCATCGGTTGGCCTTCGCGGAGCAGGTTGGCGTTGTCACTGATGAGGGTTACGCCCACTGTACCACCCAATATATCGGCTCCGTTGTAGAGTTTTATCACTTTGTTGCGATTGAAGGAAATATTTCCGCCGATATCCCATTTAAAATCTCTGTCGATAACGCGGGCGTCCAATGCAATTTCTACCCCTTTATTTTGAATTTCTCCTACATTCTGAATCGTGCTGGTGAAGCCGAAACCGATGGGCAACTGAACGGTATTGAGCAAGTCCCGGGTATTTTTGACGTAATAATCCAGCGTCAGGCGGTAACGGTTGTTTTTAAAAGCCGCATCAATTCCGAAATCGGCCTGCTCGGTCGTTTCCCATTTCAAGTTTCCAGGCAAGCGGGTACCGGGGGCAAAGTTGTTGTACAATGCATCGTCAAAGACCGTTTTGCCTGCCCCCAAGTTGTTGAGCGTGGCATAGGCACCAATGGCCTGACTACCCGTTTGGCCCCAACTGGCGCGAACTTTTAAGTCCGAAATGAAAGAGGAATTTTTAAGAAACTCTTCCTCAGATAAGCGCCAAGCCAAGGCCGCAGATGGGAAATAACCCCATTTGTTGCCCTCACTGTAACGGGAAGATCCGTCGGCGCGGAAACTAACGGTAGCCAGATACTTGCTGTTGTAGCTATAATTGACCCGAGCCAAATACGAAAGCAAAGTAGCAAAGGAATAACCCGAACTAGGAATACCTGGTGTATTGGCCGAGCCAAGGTTGGCAGTTTCAGTGACGTTACTCAAAAAACCCACGCCCGAGCCCCCCAGCGAGGTATTCAAAAAGTCTTGATACGTAAAACCCGTCACCGCCGAGAGGCTGTGTTTCCCCACGCTTTTGGTATAGCTGACGGTATTTTCACTCAACAAACTCCGTCCCTGTGTGGTGGAAACGCTCGCCGATCCTTGAGAATTAATAAAATTAGTTGTGGTATAGCTGTCGTTACGGTCGTCGCTGTTTTCGATACCGCCCGAAATTTTGATGGCCAATCCTTCAAACGGCTTAAAAGTCAGGGCAACATTGGCCAACACCCGATTGGCAACGACGTCGTCTGTCTGCTCATTGACATAATTTAGCGGGTTGGTAATTACGTTAGAAATGAACGGATAGGCAGTAGCCAACACCCGATAGCTGCCGTCGTCGTTGTAGGGCGTCAGCGTGGGAGGGGCTGAAATAGCGGCTGAAATCATCGAACCGCCCCGGTTTCCGCCACCGTTATTTTGTCGACTCGTTTGGATGTTGGTCAGTGTGGCACCGTAAGAAAGATTGAATTTCTTGCTAACGTCGGTAGTCACATTGGCCCGGAGTGAATACCGATTGTAATCGCTACCGATGATGATGCCCTGCTGTCCGAAGATGCTACCACCAATTGAAAAACGCGTTTTTTCGTTACCCCCGCTCACCGTTAAGTTGTGCGTTTGCATCGGAGCTTTGCGAAAAATCAGGTCCTGCCAGTCGTATCCATCACCGAAACCGTCAATCTGCGCCTGCGAAAAATACGGAACCACTTTGTCGTTGACAGCCTGCTCATTATAAAACGTGGCGTATTCTTTGGCATTCATCAGATCCAGTTTTTTTCGAAGGGTTTGAATACTATAACTGCCTTCGTAATCCACCTGTGTTTTGCCCGATTTACCCTGTTTGGTAGTGATCAACACCACGCCGTTGGCACCCCGCGACCCGTAAATGGCTGTAGCTGAAGCATCTTTCAGAATCTCAATTGACTCAATATCAGAGTTGTTAAGAATGGTGGGGTTGCTGCCTGAGGTTGGAAATCCATCGACAACGTACAGCGGCTCGTTGCTTCCCTGAACTGAGTTTGTACCTCGAATACGGACGCTTACCGCACCACCGGGGGCACCTGTATTCTGTACAACCTGCACTCCTGGAGCGCGTCCTGATAGTGCCTGCAATACATTGGTAGCAGGGAATGCGTTAATTTCCTTTGCTTTTACGGAGGCTAGCGAACCAGTCAAATCACTCTTTTTTACCGTTCCGTAACCTATAACTACTACTTCGCTGAGCTGTCGATTGTCTAATTCAAGCAAAATATTCAACGCTGTTTGATTTCCCACTGTAACTTCTCTAGGGGTATACCCTACAAAAGAAAATACCAACACCGCGTTGGTGGGCACCGTCAATTTAAACGAACCTTCCCCGTCAGTTGTGGTTCCGGCATTGGTCCCTTTTACCAAAATACTTACTCCTGGGAGCGGAGCGCTGTCATTTGCACCCATGACCCGGCCCGAAATTGAGCGATCCTGTGCCATTGTCGGAATTGCCGAAAACAGGAGACAAATTCCAGAAATCCATGCATAAAGTTTAAGTTTCATTGGTCGTTGGCTTGGTATAAATTTTATATTATAAAATTAAATTTTATTTTAATA
>JAIXPV010000055.1 GCA_027486105.1 Runella sp.
CAAGACGTGGCTGTTGTATGGGAAAAGTGCCTTCAAGTCATTAAGGCCAACGTTCCCGAACAGAGCTTTAAGACCTAGTTTGAGCCGATAGTTCCCTTTCGGCTTGCGGGGAAAACTTTGACCATACAAGTTCCGAGTCAATTTTTTTATGAGTGGCTGGAGGAAAATTACATTCACGTGCTGCGTAGGGCACTCGACCACGCCATCGGTCGCGACGGCCAACTGGAGTACTCTATCATCGTAGATACGGGCGGTGACCGACAGCCTCCTATCAAGGTTCACGTTCCGACCACCAACTCACCCGAAGCCGCCGAAGCGCGTCAAAAAGCCGCTTCTGAGCCCAAAAAAGCTACCCCCCAGCCTCCGCGTAGCCCCGATTCTTCGGAGTTGGATTTGTACCTCAATCCTACTTATAGTTTTGATAATTACATCGAGGGAGATTGTAACCGCTTGGCCCGCTCGGCAGGCATGGCCGTGGCGCAACGCCCTGGAGTGACTTCTTTCAACCCGTTGTTGATATATGGCGGGGTAGGGTTGGGCAAAACGCACTTGGTGCAGGCCATCGGCAACCACATCAAAGGCCACCATCACGATAAATTTGTGCTGTACGTTTCGTCAGAGAAATTTACCAACCAATTTATCAATGCCATCAAAAGCAACACCCTTCAGGATTTCACCGATTTCTACATGAAAGTCGATGCCTTGATTCTGGACGATGTGCAGTTTCTGTCAGGAAAAGAAAAGACACAAGATACATTTTTTCATATATTCAATCACTTGCACCAATCGGGGCGTCAAATCATCATGACTTCCGACCGCCGCCCGAGCGAGCTACAGGGCTTGCAAGACCGATTGCTCTCCCGCTTTAAATGGGGCTTAACGGCCGATCTCCAGCAGCCAGATTTTGAAACAAGGATTGCCATTATTCAGCGCAAATTGCAGGCCGAGGGGATTTATATCGAATACAGCGTCATTGAATACATTGCCCACAGCGTCAATACCAACGTGCGCGAATTGGAAGGTGTGATTATTTCATTGATGGCCCAAGCTTCGCTGGTACGCCGCGATATTGACCTCGATTTGGCCAAAACCGTTATGAAGAACATCGTGACAGCCGAAGACCGCGAAGTCAATATCGACACAATTCAAGAAATCGTGTCGGATTATTACGACGTAAGCATTGCCGATTTGAAAGGTAAAAGTCGGAAGAAAGAGTTGGTTTACCCACGTCAGGTAGCGATGTATTTCGCCAAAGAACTGACGGATTTATCATTAAAATCCATCGGTTACCATTTTGGTGGCCGCGACCACAGTACCGTCATTCACGCCATCCAGACCATCAGCGATTTGATGGAACAGGATGATTCGGTCAAAGATGCCGTTCAAAAAATTCGGAGTACTTTTAGTTAGAAATCAGACGATTATTCATGTGCCCGTCATTCTACTCCATCGCTCCCAACTAGATTCCACTCAATGGGATAATTTTATTGCGGCTTCTCCGCAGCGGATTCTATACGCATATTCATGGTATTTGGATACAGTATCGCTCGATTGGAAGGCGTTGGTGTTGACAGAAAATGGCCAATGGCAAGCAGTGATGCCTCTACCCTGTCGCCCAAAATGGGGCCTGAAAGTAATACAACAACCTTTTTTCTGTCAACTTTTAGGAATTTTCGCGCAATCAAACGTTGATTTTCTGGAAGCATCAAATCTACTTTTGTCCCAATTGACCACCTCCTTTCGCTACGTTTCCTTCTACACTGGACGCTTTGCCACGCAAACTATTTTTCCCAATTCATTAAAAATAAAAAAATTGAGCAATGTAGCCTTACCGCTGCACCTCCCCTATGCGGTTCTTTTTCAAAACTATTCTAATGACCGCAAAATGAACTTAAAGCGCGCGCAACGATTCGGCTGGCAGTCAAATCAAAGTACTGATGTTGAGCCGATTATTCAGTTATTTCAAAAAAATCATTCCTCCCAAATTGTAGGTGGAGTTTCGGAAAAGGCTTACGATTTATTACGTAAACTAACGGCGGTATTGGCGCAAAAAAACGCCTTAAGATTGGTCTACGCCACCAAAGATAGGCGCATTGAAGCAGGAGCATTGTTTGCGATTTTTGATAACCGAATCATTTATCTTTTCAACGCGGCCTCACCCACCGGTCGAAAAGGAAACGGACGCACGTGGTTGATTGACCAAATCATCCAAGAATATGCCGAAACCGATTTCGTTTTTGATTTTGAAAGCCCCCAAGTTTGTTCTATTGCTTCATTTTACCAAAGTTTTGGGGGTGTAGAAGAAGAATATACCCAATTGACCTTCAACGATTTACCTTTTCCATTGAAGCAAATTCAACATTTGAGAATTGAAAAATTAGCCAACAAAAAAAGGCACTAAACAACCGCTAACAAATCAGTTAAGCCCACAAAAAAGGGTTAAAAGCTGAGGTAGTTTCCCTTAACTTTTAACCCTTTTAAAATTCTAAATCTTTACTAACTAAAGCGCAGGAATGCGTAAAATCTGGCCTGGATAGATTTTATCAGGATCAGACAACATTGGCTTGTTGGCTTCAAAAATGACTGGATATTTCATCATATCACCGTAGTAATGTTTCGCGATCAAAGAGAGTGTATCTCCTTTTTTCACTTCATGATACTGTGCTTCAGGAGCAGGAGTTTCTACAATGATGTTGTTGTCAACCGCCTCTACGCCTTCCACGTTACCAACTGCCAATGCAATCTTCTCAGAATCTTCCTGAGCGGCTACTTCTCCTTCCAGGATTACGGTGTGACCCGATACTTTTACAATCAATTTGTTGTAAGCAAGCCCAAGCGTCTTCACATGCTGTAATAAAGCACTGGCTTTTAAGTCAGCAACTTTTTCGGGAGCAGCGGTTTCAACTTCTTTGTCTTTACCAAAGACTTTTTCACCTACTCCTTTAAAAAATGACATCAGTCCCATAATTGTTCGAGATTTTGATTAAGTTTTAGAAAAATATTACTTGGCAACACTCAAATCTACCTTTTTTTTAAGTCCTTGCAAATCCTTTGACTATTATTTTACTGTTAGGTCACTTTTAATATAAGCAACATATCCATTATGAAAATTTCTTTCTTCAGTTCAAAGTCGTATGACCGCAGCTATTTTAATCGATTCAACACCTCCTATCAGTTAAAGTTTTATGATACCGATTTAAGCCTCGAAAGCATTGATTTATTAAGTGACAGCCAAGCGGTGTGTGTATTCGTAAACGACCAACTCAATGCCGAAGTCATTGAACAATTGGCCGTCAAAAACGTCAAAATCATTGCATTGCGTTGTGCTGGGTTCAACAATGTTGATTTACAGGCCGCCAAAGCTCACGGAATTGCGGTGGTGCGCGTGCCGGCGTATTCGCCCCATGCCGTAGCCGAGCACGCCGTAGCACTCATCCTGACGCTCAACCGTAAAACCCATAAAGCCTATAACCGCGTACGAGAAGGAAATTTTTCGCTCGAACGGTTAACTGGATTTGATCTCTTTGGCAAAACCGTAGGCGTAATCGGAACGGGTAAAATTGGCGAAACCTTTGCCAAAATTATGAAAGGATTTGGTTGTCGCGTATTGGCTTATGACTTACAGCCTCACCCTGATTTGGTCGCTCTTGGCATTGAATACGTTGCTTTGGACGCCCTGTTTACTGCCTCCGACATTGTTTCTTTGCACTGCCCACTTACGCCCCAAACCAACCGCCTTATCAACGCTGATACCTTACAACAAATGAAACCCAATGCCATGCTTATCAATACGAGTCGGGGTGGGTTGGTAGATACGAGTGCGGTGATAAAAGCCCTCAAAACGGGACATTTGGGCTATTTTGGCATTGATGTGTACGAGCAAGAGGCAGATTTATTTTTTCATGATTTGTCAGAAAGTATCATTCAAGACGACATGCTGATGCGCCTGATGTCGTTTCCAAATGTCCTCATCACTTCGCATCAGGGCTTTTTTACGGAAGAAGCCCTCTGTCAAATCGCACAGGTCACATTCCAAAACATTCGCGATTTTGAGGCTGGCCAACTGAATCCATCCACCACATTAGTACAACCATGATTGAGTATAAAACCTTTATTGATCAACTTCCTGAGGCTGTTTTAGAGGCAGTACTAACCCTACATTTTCAGGTTTTTGAGGGACAAGAACGCCCCCAACTCATTCAAGAAATCAACGATACACCTCACCTTTTGACCCTCGTTGCGTACGAAAACGATGAGGCCATCGGCTATAAAATGGGCTACCGACGCAAAGAAGGGCATTTTTATAGTTGGTTGGGTTGCGTATTGCCCACCCACCGAGGTCAGGGAATTGCGGGTCATTTAATGGAGTTACAACACGAGTGGTGCCGCGCCAATGGTTACCATACAGTACGCACCATGACCTACAACAAGTGGCGAGGCATGTTGATTTTAAACCTAAAACACAACTTCAACATCGTAGGAATATTGGCCGATAATGCTGGTATACCTAAGATTGTTTTGGAGAAAAACTTGAATTAATTACGGTTATTTCAAAACCCCCTCTATCAATGAAAAAACACCTATTTTTCTTTCTTTTCCTCATTGTTTTACAGGCAAAAGCCCAACCTTCGACTGTCCAAGATGCAAAGGTGGATAATAAACTAACGACCCAACTTAAGGAAGCCATCAAAGGATTTAGGGGCGATGTGGGCGTGTACGTACGTAATCTAAAAACCAACAAAATTGTCGAAATCAATGCCGATACGCTGTTTCCTACGGCGAGCATGATCAAAGTGCCGATTCAGTGCGGGCTGTTTGACAAAATCGCCAAAGGCGAGCTTCGCTACAACGCTATTCTTACCTACAAAGACTCGTTGCATTACGACGACGGTATTGTGGGCTCGTTGAAAGACGGCGCTAAAATTCCGCTTAGCGAAGTGGTCATGCTTATGGAAACCGTCAGCGACAATACGGGCAGCCTTTGGTGCCAAGCCTTGGCAGGTGGCGGAAAATCCATCAACGAATGGCTCGACAAAAACGGTTTTACGGCTACGCGCGTCAACTCGCGTACGCCTGGGCGCGAAGCCAACCGTACTCGCTATGGCTGGGGCCAAACCAGCCCCCGCGAAATGGCCGAGTTGTTTGCCATGATTCGGCAGGGCCGAGCTATCAGCCCCGACGCCTCCGACCGGATGTACCGCAACCTCACCCGCCAATACTGGGACGGTGAAGGCTTGTCACAACTACCGCCCGACATCAAAACAGCCTGTAAAAACGGAGCCGTCAATCGCTCTCGCTCGGAGGCAGTACTCGTCCACGCCCCTCACGGCGAGTATGTGTACTGCGTCATTACCAAAAACAACCTCGATGAAAGCTGGACTTCTCAGAATGAAGGCTATGTTTTGTTGCGTAAAATCAGCAAACTACTCTGGAATTACTACGAGCCCAAGTCCAAATGGCAACCGCCCGTCAATTTTGAAAAATGGTATCAGGAAGCTGTCGAATAACGTTTTGGGGTTTCTTTGATTTGGCCCCTCGTTAATTTATGTCGGTATTTTCAGCAGGACTTTGCCTTTCAAAGGTGTTAATTATTTTGCTTAAACCACTCCACCCGACAATGAAAAAACACTGTTTCCTAGTTTTGTTTTTCCTGATTTCATGGATTTTTGTTACCGCCCAGGTGCCTGGTTCGGTGGTGGCATACAGTCCAGCGGCCTCGAGTTTATACATCGGCTCTCCTAGTATTTGTATTTTATCCAACGGCGATTATTTGGCATCGCACGATTTGTTTGGCCCGAAATCCAATGAGTTTGAACGCCCAAACTCCCGAATTTATCGCTCCAAAGACAAAGGCAAAACATGGACGCAGATTTCTGAAATCAACGGCCAATTTTGGTCAAAACTCTTTGTACATGAAAAAGGGCTGTATTTCATGGGAACAAGCAAGCACCACGGCAACACCATTATCAGGAAATCTACCGATGGCGGCGTAACTTGGACCGAGCCGACAGACGGCGACAACGGGCTGCTCTTGGCTGGGGAATACCATTGCGCCCCCATGCCACTGATTGAACACAACGGCCGCCTCTGGCGCGCCATGGAAGATGCCATGGGCTCCGTCAAAAAATGGGGAAAACGCTACGGTGCTTTTATGATGTCTATTCCGTTGGGGGCCGACCCCATGAAGGCTACCAACTGGACAAGTAGCAACGTATTGCGGTATGATTCAACCTTGCTTAACGGAAATTTTGGCGCATGGATTGAGGGAAATGCTGTGGTAGACCCCAACGGGCAGTTGTGGGATGTGCTGCGCGTGGACGATAAATCAACGTTGGAGGAAAAAGCCGCCTTCGTAAAAATCAGCGCTGATGGTAAAACAGCCACTTTTGATTCTAACACAGGCTTTGTCAAATTCCCAGGCGGCAGCAAAAAATTCAGCATTCGGTACGACCCCAAATCCAAGCTGTACTGGACCATTGCCAATTATATTCCACCTGAAATCAAAGCCGCTAATCCTGGCAAAAACCCCGCGAGTATCCGCAACACACAGGCACTTTTCAGTTCTAGAGATTTGCGTAATTGGGACTTACGAACCATTCTTTTGCAACATCCCGAAATCATCAAACATGGCTTTCAGTACGTAGATTGGCTTTTTGAAGGCAAAGACCTCATCTTCCTATCTCGCACCGCCTTCGACGACGGCCAAGGCGGCGCCCACAACAACCACGACGCCAACTACCTCACATTCCACCGAATCAAGAAATTTCGGAAAATCGGGGTGAAGGAAGGCCATTGAGAAAATCCCTTTAAAGGTGTATTTTTGTTTAATAAACACGCAATTATGGCCTTTGCTGAAAAATACATAAATCCTTTTACTGACTTTGGATTCAAGAAATTGTTTGGCAGCGAGCCAAACAAAGAGTTGTTAATTGACTTTTTGAATCAGGTGGTTTTGCCCGAACAACATCGAATCACGGAGTTGAGCTACACCCGAAACGAACACCTCGGGGCTAAGGAACTTGATCGAAAAGCCATTTTTGATCTATACTGCATTGGCAAAAACGGGGAGCGATTTATTGTAGAAATACAAAAAGCGAAGCAGAATTACTTCAAAGACCGCAGCATATTTTATGCTTCTTTCCCGATTCAGGAGCAGGCCAAACGCGGAGAGTGGGATTTTCAATTGACCGAAATTTATACCGTAGGCGTGTTAGATTTTGTGTTTTCTGAAGATGCTCATGAAAAAGAAGTGCGCCATGAAGTAAAACTCAAAGACCAAAATGGGCGTGTTTTCTATAAGAAATTGACCTTTGTGTATTTGGAAATGCCCCATTTCACCAAAACAGAAGAAGAACTAGAAACGACTTACGACAAATGGTTATACGTTCTGAAGCACTTACCTTATTTGGACAGTAAACCAAAGGCATTACAGGAAAAAGTTTTCGACCAGCTTTTTGCCGTTGCTGAAATTGCCAAGTTCACGCCCGATGAAATGAATGCCTATGAACAAAGCCTAAAATATTACCGTGATTTAAAGAATGTCATTGACACGGCAATTATGGAAGGGGAGACAAAGGGGAGAATGGAAGGAGAAATGAAAGGGCGAATAGAGGGCAGAATAGAAGGAATTAAGGAAGGTGAAATGAAAGGACGAATGGCCGCTACCACCGAAAGTATTATCAAGGCACTCAATCGTGGGAAACTGACAGTCGAAGAAATCGCCGAAGATTTTGGGGTGAGTATTGATTTTGTACTGCAGGTTCAGAAAGAACAGAGACCCTAATCCCTACCGATACGTCAGCGTAACGTAATAAAAACCACCGATTTGCGGGCCCCCGAGGATGGAGAAGTAGTAGCGGTTGAGGAGGTTGGTGCCGCCGAGTTTGAAATCCACTTTTTGTTTGGGTAACGAATAAGTAATCTGTCCGTCAAAAACGTTGATGGCGGGTACATTGCCATTGACCAAAAACGATTGGTAATAGAATTGGCTTTGGTGTTTGTAACTAAGTCCAAAACCGATATTTTTAAACAAATTGGCGTGGCTAACGGAGACATTGGTCATCCATTTGGGGGTATTAAATCCATCTTCCAAGCCGTCATTTGCTTCTTTGCGGTCAAGTTGGGTGTAAGTAGCATTGGCCGCAACAAACCACCCCTGAATAAACCGATACCGACCGCCAAGGCTCGCCCCATAATTGCGAACAATGGTTTTGGAATTGGTCCAGAGGCGATAACGCTGCTGTTTAGACCGGTCGAGCATGATATAGCCCAGCGAGTCAAGCGTAGAA
>JAIXPV010000495.1 GCA_027486105.1 Runella sp.
GCCCGTATCAAAGAAGAAGATGAATCGGTGCCGTATAAAGTTGGGAATTACTACTATTATTATCGCTATGAACACGGCGGCGAATACCCCGTGTACTGTCGTAAGCGGGAGTCGTTGGCCGCAGCAGAAGAGGTTATGCTCAATATCAACGAATTGGCCCAGGGCTATTCGTACTATAACGCCACTTTTCCGGAGATAGCTGACAATGAAGAAATTGCGGCTTTTGGCGAAGATACCGTCAGCCGTAGGTTATATACGTTGAAATTTAAAAACCTCACAACGGGCGAAATGTATCCCGATGCCGTACCCGACACCGAAGGGGGAAACTACGCGTGGGCGGCCGATAATCAAACGATTTTTTATATCAGAAAACATACCTCCACACTTTTGGGCTTTCAGGTTTGGCGGCACCGGCTCGGTACCGATGTGAGTGAAGATGTATTGGTGTATGAAGAGTCGGACGACCAGTTTTATCTGGGGTTGTTTCGGATGAAATCAAAGAAATATATCGCCATTGTATCAGATCAAAATGGGGTTTCGACTGAGTATCAACTCTTAAAGGCTGATGAGCCTGCGGGGGCGTGTGTTTCATTTTTGCCCCGCCAACGTGGTCACGAATATTTTATAGAGCATTTAGACGAGGCCTTTTATGTT
The DNA here is from genome assembly GCA_027486105.1 of Runella sp. GTDB lineage: Bacteria > Bacteroidota > Bacteroidia > Cytophagales > Spirosomataceae > Runella. Next base: position 655 of record JAIXPV010000495.1, read on the forward strand.
CGTACCAACCTCGATGGCGCAACCAATTTTAAGCTGATGTCGGTGCCCGAAATCCATCATGGAGATTTAACGCAATGGCGCGAGCTTATCGGGCACCGTGCTGATGTGTATTTGGAAGGGCTGGAGGCTTTTCAGCATCATTTGGTATTGCAGGAAAGGGGCGAAGGATTGCTCAAAATTCGAATCATCAACCAAAAAACACAGGTTGAGCATTATCTAAACTTCGGAGAGCCTGCTTATACGGCCTATTTGAGCAATAATCCCGATTTTAATACTACCGTGTTACGCTATGGTTATACGTCGCTTACGACCCCCAACAGTACGTTTGACTACGACATGGATTCTCAAGCGCGTGTTCTGCTCAAACAGCAGGAAGTGTTGGGTGATTTTAACAAAGAAGATTACCAAACCGAACGGCTTTTTGCCACGGCTCGCGACGGGGCCTTGATTCCGATATCAATTGTGTACAAAAAAGGCTTTCAAAAAGACGGGAAAGCGCCACTTTTGCAATATTCCTACGGCTCCTATGGCTATTCTATGGACCCGACGTTTAGCGCAGGGCGTTTGAGTCTGCTGAACCGAGGATTTGCCTTTGCCATTGCGCACATCCGCGGTGGGCATGAAATGGGCCGGGCGTGGTATGAAAGAGGGAAAATGCTCCAAAAGAAAAATACTTTTACCGATTTTATTGATTGCTCTGAGTACTTAATTCAAACCAAATGGACATCACCCGAAGGACTTTTTGCTATGGGCGGCAGTGCGGGCGGGTTGCTGATGGGTGCGGTGGTCAACATGGCACCGCAGCTGTACAAAGGCGTGGTGGCGCAGGTGCCGTTTGTGGACGTGGTCACGACCATGCTCGACGAAACTATCCCACTCACCACGGGCGAATACGAAGAATGGGGTAATCCCAATGAGAAGATTTATTACGACTACATGAAATCCTACAGCCCTTACGATAATGTAGTGGCGCAGGATTACCCAAATATGTTGGTGACGACAGGCCTACACGACTCTCAGGTGCAGTATTGGGAGCCAGCTAAGTGGATTGCAAAGCTGCGCGAATTCAAAACCGATGAGCACCAACTCCTGCTTCACTGCGATATGGAAGCGGGCCACGGCGGCGCATCAGGGCGATTTAAGCGCCTGAAAGACATTGCGTTGGAATATGCCTTTATGCTGAACTTGTTGGGGATAAGGGAGTGAAATCCTACAGATGTTGCGCCTCTCGGAGGCGCAACATCTGTCAAAATTTTATACGCGTTATTTTCCTTTCCCCCAAATCGCCAGTGCTATGCGCAGTTTATAGTATTCATATTGTCCTTCTAGCTGCTCAAACAAAGGTTTTAGTGCTGCGCCGGGCGTTACTTGGAGTAGGTCGGCGGCTTCGGTGATGGTTCGGTATTCATTTTTGGTGAGGTATTGCCACACATCCACTTCGTAGCCATCTTCGTACAGCTTGGCCAAGTGCGAATACACTGTCAGTTCGTTCAGGTTGCGGCGTTGGGCAATCTGGCTCGGGGTCAATCCCTGTTTGTACAAATCGTGGGTTTCGATGTAGGTCATGCCGTTGACGATGCGTGTACCCGGCTGGGTTTTGGAACGGGCGTATTCCAGAATCTCGTTGATAAAGGCTTCGCCATAGTGCGCAAGTTTTGTTTGAATCATACCTGATACCTGTAACATTTGAATGCGGTTTATAGGACGTTTTTCAGCCATGTCTGATAAGGTGGCATCCGAAAATATCATAGTAGGTGGAATGTTATTTTCCTCAGATAAGCGCTTACGCACTTTGCGAAGTCGCTCAAACAGTTCATCGCGAATGACCTCCTTCTTGGTTTTTACGGGTTCGGCGGTTTCTTCCTGACGCTTGCGTTTTTCTTCGTATGATTCAAACCGTACCAATTGCACCTTGCGCTCGCCGCGTAGTACTTGCCACGACGTTTCGTTAAGTTTGAGTGCGTGTGCTTCGTCGTAGGCTACGTCCATCACGCCCGAGTTGAGCATTTGGGTGAGGTAGTCGGCCCATTCTTCGGGGCGTAGTTCGCGCCCCGCGCCAAAAGTCTTGATGCGATCGTAGCCGCGCTCGGTCACGTTGCGATTGTGCGAGCCGCGCAGTACGTCAACCAACAAACCCATCGCAATTCTCTGGTCCGTGCGTGCAATGGCCGACAGTGCCTTTTGGGCGGCCAGCGTCGCGTCAAATTTGGAGCGGGGATTACGGCATACGTCGCAGTTGCCGCAATCGCGGTCGACGGCCTCGTTGAAATAACTCAGCAAAATGCGTCGCCGACAGTGGTCGGCTTCGGCGTATTGCTTCATGCGGTCGAGCTTGGCAAACTGAATATCTTTGAGATGCTGGGGCAATTCCGAGCTTTCAATCATATCGCGGCGCATCATCCAATCGGCACAACTATAAAACAGCATCGTATCAGATTTAAGCCCATCGCGGCCCGCGCGGCCAATTTCTTGATAAAAACTCTCGACATTGCTGGGCATGTTGTAGTGCATGATCCAGCGTACGTTGGATTTATCAATCCCCATTCCGAAAGCGATGGTGGCGACCATGATTTGTATATCGTCACGCAAGAAATCATCCTGTACTTTGGAGCGTTCTTCGGGCGGGAGTTTGGCGTGATAATGCCGCGCATTGATGCCTTTTGCGCGCAATTTTTGGGCGATATCTTCGGTGGTTTTGCGGGCCAAACAATAGATAATCCCCGACTGATTGGGGTGGTCGTTGATAAATTGCTCAATGACCTTGATTCGGTTGCGCCCGGGCAGCACATTGAGCGAAAGGTTGGGGCGGTCAAAAGACGCCTCAAACACCCGCGCTTCTGGAATTCCCAATTGCTTTAGCACATCCCGCCGCGTCACGCGGTCGGCGGTGGCCGTCAGTGCCACCATAGGCACCTGCGGAAATGCCGCTTTTAGAATGTGCAACTGCGTGTATTCTGGACGAAAGTCATGCCCCCAAACCGACACGCAGTGAGATTCGTCTACGGCAAAAAGATTGATTTTTAGTGACCTAATGAAGTCCAGCGAGCCAGAGGCAAAAAGCTTTTCTGGTGCAATATAGAGCAGCTTTAGCTCGCCCGCGTGGCATTGTTTTTCGATGGCGTATTGCTCCGAGGTACTCTGGGTACTGTTCAAAAAAGCAGCCTCTATGCCGTTGGCACGGAGGGCTTGGACTTGGTCTTTCATGAGGGCAATCAGCGGCGATATCACCAAGGTGATGCCCTCTTTCATTAAGGCGGGTACTTGAAAACACACGGATTTGCCACCACCCGTAGGCATCAGCACCATACAGTCCTTTCCTGCCGCTATCCAATCAATGATTTCGGACTGTAACGGCCTAAAGGTATCGTATCCAAAGTATTGTTTTAAAATCTGTTCTTTACTCAGCAACATCAGACTATGTACTTTTTGTGGGTTATGGGGGTCTAACACCTTCTCGAATCTCTCATTTTAGGCGCTCCTGTAGGTTAGACGCTATTACTTATTTTAAGGTACGGCAAGTAAGGGAAAAGTTGCCTAAAATTGGGTAATTATTCCAAAACCTTTATCTCTTTACCTAAGATGAAAACCTATTTTATGACCCTTACAACACTGTTGTGGGGGTATACCGCACTTGCTCAAAAAGTGGCTCTCGTAAGTCTGGAAGACCGTCGTTCTCTCAGTAATTCTTATTTCGGAAACCGTTGTGAAATTGAAATTAAAACAACGGGCGACGAAGTACGTAAATACAAATATGTCAGAATTAAAAATCTCACCAAAGCGATTGACAGTGAAGGAGTTGAGCTTCTAACTGATAAGCAAAATCGGGCCGACTATGCCGAAATTGGCGACGAAAAACTTAAAATTGAGCTTAAAAATCCGCTGCGTAAAGCGACTTCTATCAAAGAAATCTCGGGAACGTTGGATTTATATAATCCTACCGAAGCCAACGGCGCGATTGTAAAAGTGGCTAATTTTCAGGCAAAGCCCAACGTCAATTTATTGCCTAAGAAAGCGCCGCTATCCATTGTTTTTTTTACCAAAGAGTCGGTCGAAAAAATGGCTAAAGAACAAAAAGCCGAACGCGAAGCCAAGATGAAACAACTCGACCCCGCCACGCGCGAAATCGCGGCTGGACTCATGGCCTTGGTGGAGGGATTTGGGTCGGGCATGGCGGGAGAGAACGAACTTTCGTTTTACGTAAACGGCGATACCGGCAAACTCGTAGACATCAAAATGGAAGATGAAACGGGCAAAGAAGTACGCCGAAGCGGACGCTTTATCTCAGGCGACCACCTGCACACCTACAGCTATGAAGAAAAACCCACGCCCAAATGGAAACTCAAAATCTTCATCGAAACCCCCGCTTCCGTTAAGTCCGTACCGTTTAGCTTGAAAGATGTGGAGTTGCCGTAAGGTGTTAAAATGGCCAAACTGTATTAGGGTTTTACTGCTTTGTCAGATTGTGGACGAAGGTCAGACGACAGTCAGACTGGGTCGCGCAGACCGAGTCGCGCAGACCATAAAGGTATAGGGTACGTAAGTTAATGCTATAATTTGCAGGTTATTAAGTATTTTTACCGTAAAATAGCCCGAATACCGCCGCTCGGATTTTTGCAATCGCCTGTATAGCGCGGAATGAGGTGCAGACTTGCGTGAGGGAATTTTTGCCCAGCACTTTTGCCTATGTTCATGCCTGTGGTGAAGCCGTCGGGCTGAAAGTCGGCTTTGATGCGTTTTTGTACAAAGGCAGAGAGTTGCACCAAGTCTTTTTGTTCTTCAAACGTCAGTTCAAAATAATCGGCCACGTGGCGTTTGGGTACAATCAACGTATGCCCTTTGGCAACAGGATAGCCATCCAAAACCGCGTAACTCAGAGGCGTTTCAGCCAGCAAATGTAATCTTGCTGCAGGTTTACAAAATGGGCATTTTGATTGATTATCAGTAGCTTGGTTAATGTGTTTGTACTCGTAAAACTCGGTGTTCTCGTTTAGAAAAATGGAAGTATATGGCAGTTTTACAAAACATTGATAAGTGGGCTTTCCATGCACCTGATGCGTACGAAAACCGTCTTTTTGAATATCGCGACGAACGGCAAAATAGGCTCTGCCCGTAGGTTTGAGCAAACTTGAAATCTGCATCAACACCTGATTCTGTTCTTCGGGGAAAAGCACATTTAATACATAAAAACAAAGAATGGTGTCAAACGTTTCTGTAGGGTATCGAGGAAAATAATATGGGTCAAACCCCTGAACATCAAAGCCTTGTTGGTGCAGAAAATCAACGTCTTTACCGAAGCCACAACCAAAATCTAGAATTTTACCTTGAATAAGACCGCGTTCATGCAATATACGCATGGGCAATGACGGAGTGTTGCGTTCTTTAGCGGTTAGGTGCGTATGGAGGTTATGCAAAACAGTCATCTACTTCTCAACATAAATAAACGGGTGAGGAAATCCCAGATTTTGAGCCGTTTGCCATTGGGGCGTTATCTGTTTCCTTAAGACGTCCTGAAAGGTTTCAAGTGACATCCCCTGTACATTTTCTCTAAAAAGGTACAGGTAATCTTCGGGAAGTTGTTGATTCTCTTTCTTCAAATAAAACTGAACTGCGTTGTATTGCAGGGTCGAAAATGCTTCAAAATAGACTTCCAATGAAGGTAATCGATCATTTTTGGATGAATTAACATTTTTCGTAGTAGGAATAATGTTCCAAAGTTGGTCATGTGCCATGTACGACCAAGGCAGAAAATGGTCCAAACTTAGGTTTTGGGCTGTGATAATTTGTCCCGAATAAATACATATCATATCTGGATTTTCAGCCAAGTATCCCTTCCAGAAGCGATTGGCTGCTTTTAAATCACGCTCCGCTGGCTTTTGAAGTTTTTCCGAAAGACCAATCACATTGGGGTTATTTTTCTGTAGAAACTTCACCAAATGCCAAAAGATGAAGCCCCGTAAAATTCCCTGATGCTTTTGCAGATAGCCTACCCAAATGCTGTTCAGTTCGATTGAATCACCCACAAAACGATACATGACACGGTGGGGGTGGCTTTCAAAGAGTTCATCACAAATTCGTACAATAGCAGCGTTTACATTTTGGTCCAAAATGCCTTTTGTTTCCGCTTCAATAAAAGGGCGTACAAACCGAAACGGCACCCAACGATATAGTTTTTTCGTTTCCTGAGTAAGTTCTGTTAAATCTCTCTCTGAAAAGTTTTGCTTGATTTGTTCAAAAAGACTTGGGGAATTTGGGCGATTATCAACAGTTATTTTCAAGGAAATAAATTGGGCAACCTTCTTAAATCCATCCTGCGAACCAAACGACAATTTGAAGTAATCCAAAGGGTACCAGACATTTGCCAACATTCTCAGAGCAATGTCTTTTTTTTTTTTTATACTTTCACCATTGTCGCGCAGGCTGTCTAGAATAGAGAGAAACCAATAAAATTTATACGCGTTGGTGGTGTCTCGAAAGACGGAGGAAAGTTTGGCAATATCTAAGCCGTCGTGTTGGGGGAGCTGCATGTGGTTGTCGTTCAAAGGTAAGCGAACATACATACTTTCTGGCAAATTACGAACTACCCTTCTTTGGAGTCTGGATACAAAAAATAAAAAAATCCCCGCCGGCAGGACCAGCGGGGATTTATCTCTCTAACAGCCATAAAAACGAATACGATTAATGTTGTAACCATAATCTGTTATCCAATACGCCTATCAACGGGTGGCCGTTGCAACCGAGACCCATTAATTTTTTGCCGCTTCCAAAGTTATATTGCCCAGCAGCCCCGAAGGCATGGGTGTCCACTTGGCGGCGTTAAACGGTTTGTATTGAATATCTACCATGTTGATTTCCTGAAACTTCTTCCATTCGGGCTGCTGCGTGTCGCGTAGGCGCATGTAGTTGGCCGAAAGGTTAGTGACTTCAATGACAATGCGGTTTTGTTTGGTTTTCAGGGTATTGGCAGGAATGTCCAGCCGAAAAGGGAGGCTCCATGCCGTACCGATTTTTTTGCCGTCGACGGTTACCTCGGCTACTTCGCGGACGTCGCCCAAGTCCAGTATCATCTTTTGGGTTGGGCTAAATCCCTTGGGCAAATCAAACGTCAGCGCATAGCGGGCCGTGCCC
>JAIXPV010000379.1 GCA_027486105.1 Runella sp.
CGAGGGGCGGTCTATTACGGGGGGATATGTGTATCGCGGGGCGAAATTGAATGATTTGAAAGGCCAATATATCTACGGCGATTTCGTGAGCGGTAGGATTTGGGCTTTGCAATACAACGAAACTACGCGGCAGGCATCCAACAAATTGATTACTCAATTGACGGGGTCTTTGTCTTCTTTTGGGGAGGATGAAACTGGAGAATTGTATTTGCTTAACTATCAAACAGGAAAGATTCAGCAACTGACAAACCGTTGAGTTTGGTTGCCAATACTTTCTGTATCTTAGCCGCAAGATTTATTGCGAAAAAGACATGGAAAGTAACCTAACAACACCTTATCAACCCAAAAATCACGTCAGAATTGTGACCGCCGCCAGTCTTTTTGACGGTCACGACGCCGCCATCAACATCATGCGCCGTATCATGCAGGCGTCGGGGGTGGAGGTGATTCATCTTGGCCACAATCGCTCGGTGCAGGAAATTGTGGATTGTGCCATTCAGGAAGATGTGCAGGGAATTGCCATCACGAGCTATCAGGGCGGTCATGTCGAATATTTCAAATACATGTACGACTTGCTCCAAGCACAAAATGCAGGGCACATAAAAATATTCGGCGGCGGCGGCGGCACCATCCTTCCCGCCGAAATTGCGGAGCTTCACACCTACGGTATTGCGCGGTTATATTCTCCCGACGACGGCCGGGCAATGGGCTTGCAGGGAATGATTAATGATTTGATTAGGCAGTGTGATTTTGCTCTGGATCATAAATTGGATTATCATAAGGAAGCTGAAAATGAGTGGACGCCGACCCCGTCGAAAACCAATGTACAGGCCATTGCCCGACGTATCTCCATTGCCGAAAATACCCCAAGCGTTTATGCAAAACTAAACATTGGGCGTGTGGCAGAACGCTTGTTTCAACCCCTTGTTTTGGGCATTACGGGTACGGGCGGGGCAGGAAAATCTTCGTTAGTGGATGAATTGGTGCGGCGATTTTTGATGGATTTTGATCATAAAACCTTGGCAATCATTTCGGTAGACCCTTCCAAGCGCAAAACGGGCGGCGCGCTTTTGGGCGACCGTATTCGGATGAATGCCCTACATCCTGAGCTTGCGCAGGGGCGGGTGTATATGCGCTCCTTGGCCACGCGGCAGTCCAATTTGGCCTTAAGTAAATACGTCCAAGATGCCATTGATGTATGTAAAGAGGCCGATTTTGACTTGATTATTGTCGAAACCTCGGGTATTGGCCAATCGGATACGGAGATTACGGAGCATTCAGATGTGTCTCTTTACGTCATGACGGCCGAATACGGCGCGGCAACCCAGCTCGAAAAAATTGATATGCTCGATTTTGCCGATATGATTGCCATCAATAAATTCGACAAACGTGGTTCGTTGGATGCCCTTCGTGACGTTCGAAAACAATACCGCCGCAATCATAACCTCTGGGATACACCCGACGATGCCCTGCCGATTTTTGGCACAATGGCAAGCCAGTTCAACGATGGAGGCATGAATGCTTTGTACGTAAAAATGATGGAATTGTTGGCCCAAAAGGAAAAAGACAGAACCAAAAACGGTGAAGTGAGTACTTCAGGCTGGGTAAATGGGAAGTTGTATGCTCCGTGGAAAGAGCAGGTTCAGAGCCACAAAACATCTGCGTCAAAAGGCATTATTCCTCCTGACCGGGTGCGGTATTTGGCCGAAATTGTAGAAAATGCCCGTGCTTATGAACAATTTGTGAATGAACAGACAACCATTGCCCGACAATTATACCAACTAGATGGCACGATAAAAACGCTGTCTAAAGGCGATAATGCAGCCACACTTGAGGCGCTAAAGGCCGTTTATGCTGAGCTTGAAGCCCGTTTGCACTACGATTGTAACCAATTACTCAAAAAATGGCCAGATACAATCCAAAAATACCGTGCTGATAAATATCAGTTTCAGGTCAGAGATAGAGTCATTGAGCAAAATTTATGGACGGAAACCTTATCGCACCTTAAAATCCCCAAAATTGCACTTCCTAAATACAGCGATTGGGGGGATATTTTGCGGTGGCAATTGAACGAAAATGTTCCGGGTGAATTTCCTTATACCGCTGGTGTTTTTCCGCTTAAGCGGGAAGGTGAAGACCCCACCCGTATGTTTGCGGGTGAAGGTGGGCCCGAGCGCACCAACCGTCGTTTTCATTATTTGTCCAAGGCCATGCCCGCGAAGCGGCTGTCGACGGCCTTTGATTCGGTGACACTTTACGGCGAAGACCCCGACTTGCGCCCAGATATTTTCGGGAAAGTCGGTAATTCGGGCGTAAGCATTTGTACCCTCGACGATGCCAAAAAATTATACAGTGGTTTTGACCTTTGCGACCCTTCTACGTCGGTTTCGATGACCATCAACGGTCCTGCCCCGATTGTGTTGGGATTTTTTCTCAATGCGGCTATCGACCAGCAATGTGAAAAGTACATTCTATCAGCGTGGAGCCGGGAGGAGCAAGCAGCAAGAATAGCCAAAATTAAGAATGAAATTGGGTATCAGGGAGAAATTCCAGAAGGCCACAACGGCTTAGGATTAATGCTTTTAGGAATAACGGGCGACCAATTGTTGGAACCCGAACTCTATCAAAAAATCAAAGCCCAGACACTTCGTCAGGTACGAGGAACGGTGCAGGCGGATATTTTGAAAGAAGACCAAGCCCAAAATACGTGCATATTTTCGACCGAATTTGCGCTCAAACTCATGGGCGATATTCAGCAGTATTTTATTAAACACCAGGTGCGTAATTTTTATTCGGTTTCCATTTCGGGCTACCACATTGCCGAGGCGGGTGCCAACCCTATCTCGCAGTTAGCGTTTACTTTATCCAATGGCTTTACGTTTGTGGAATATTACCTCAGTCGTGGGATGCACATTGATGATTTTGCGCCAAATTTATCCTTTTTCTTCTCCAACGGCATGGACCCCGAATACACCGTCTTGGGTAGAGTAGCGCGGCGGATTTGGGCGAAAGCCATGAAATTGAAGTATAAAGCCAACGAACGTAGCCAAAAGCTCAAATACCATATTCAAACTTCCGGCCGAAGCTTGCACGCGCAGGAAATCGCCTTCAATGATATTCGGACCACGTTACAGGCATTGTTGGCCATTTATGACAACTGCAACTCGTTGCATACCAATGCCTACGATGAGGCCATCACCACACCCACCGAAGAAAGCGTGCGGCGAGCCGTGGCGATTCAGTTGATTATCAACCGTGAATTTGGATTGACCAAAAACGAAAATCCATTGCAGGGCTCTTTCATTGTCGAAGAACTGACCGATTTGGTAGAAGAGGCGGTCTACCAAGAATTTTTGAGTATCAATGAGCGGGGTGGGGTTTTGGGAGCCATGGAGCGGATGTATCAGCGTAGCAAGATTCAGGAAGAGTCTATGCATTACGAAATGCAAAAGCATACGGGCGCCTTGCCCATCATCGGGGTAAATACTTTTTTGGATGAAAAAGGCTCTCCCACGGTGCTTCCTGCCGAAGTGATTCGTTCAACCGACGATGAGAAACAATATGCTGTTTTGGCAAGAAAATCTTTTCAGGAACAAAATAAAGAAAAGGCAAATGCTACATTGAGCCAATTGCAGGAAAGAGCCCTCCAAGGAGAAAATTTGTTTGAAAGCCTCATGGAAGCCACCAAAGTTTGTACCCTCGGACAGATTTCGAGTGCACTGTATAAAGTTGGCGGGCAATATCGACGAAATATGTAACGGGTTGGTTTTGCTGGTAAACTTGCGTCTGAGCAAGCACAGAGGCCTCGTTAGATAAATAGAATTTCGTACCTTTGTGACCATCTCAAAAGATTGGCGGCAGAAGGAGACGAATGCAAGCGTA
>JAIXPV010000562.1 GCA_027486105.1 Runella sp.
GCTGGTAATTTAGGCTCTAGCCCTAATTACCTAAGCAATATACGTGGTACGCTGTATTTCTCGGCAATCAATGGAATAACGGGGCGTGAGTTTTGGAAGTCTGATGGAACAGGTGCTGGTACCTCGATGGTAAAAAAAATTGCCACAGGTGGCGGTGCTTCCGCCAGTAATCCCCAGTTTTTTACCGATGGAAAAGGAATTGTTTATTTCTCCGCTAATGACGGCGAAAGAGGGCAAGAGCTTTGGAAATCTGACGGAAAAGAGGCGGGGACTACTGCTTTGAAAGAATTGCGGGTGGGGAGTACAAGCAGTGGAATTAGTAATATGATGTCAGTGGCCGATACCGTGTATTTTACCGCCGATGATGGGAAGATTGGCGGGGAGATATGGAAATTAGTCCCCTGTGCAGTGGTTAAATTAGTGACGGCCGATACCACCATTTGTCATAAAGGCCCTTTTTCTTTGCCTAAAATGGTGACCAACTCCGCAGACTTTGTCTCGATGGTATGGCGGCAGGGGAGTACTACGGGCATTATTGTGGATAACCCAGAAAATGTACTACTTACGGAGGCGGTTACTGATTTTTATGTTACGGCGCAGATGGCATCAGGCTGTATAAGTACTGCCAAAGTAACCGTCAGAACCATTCCATTTCCTGAAAGTGTCGGCAGTTTGTATCTCTTATTAGAAGGGCCATATCAAAAAGGGATAGGACAGATGACAACCTCCCTAAACCAAAAAGGCCTTTTGCCTGGTCAAACGCCCATTAATTCTTTAGGGATAGCTACTCCTGCGAAACAACCCTACTATGGCGCACCCTGGAATTATTCGGGTACCGAAACGACGGCTCCGTATGCCGCCAATGCAACCGACTGGATTTTGGTATCGCTGCGTACCAGTCCCAATGATCCTGCTACAACGGTTTTTAAGGCAGCCGCTGTATTACAAAAAAATGGGTTGAGTGTGGTGACCGGATGCCCAGACAAGCTAAAAAACTACACTAATTACTATGTTGCCGTTGAGCACCGTAACCACGTTGGCATTGTTTCGGGCACGCCAGCGCTGTTTATTTATGATCACTTTTTTTATGATTTTACCATTCAGCAATCGTACATCCCCCCTGGAATATCATCCATTGGGCAGAAACGATTTGACAATCGCTACATGATGTATGCGGGAGATTTGCGAAAAACAAAACTAGGAGAAGTGAATGCTACAGACGTTATCATTTGGCAACAACAAAACGGACAGTTTGCCCGCTATTTGCCTGGCGACGCTAATTTGGATGGCGAAGTGAATGCCCTCGATCAAATGCTTTGGATGGTCAACAATGGTCTTTTTACGGGAGTACGATTTTAATAATCATGAAAAAAAAGATTTACGTTTTGGTGCTATTTTATTTCATGGGGATAATGGCTCACAGCCAGGGGATTCCGAAAGAGGTAATCTATGAACCCGATGAAGGGGGGTATCCATCTGGCTACACACCTACGCAAAAACTTGGCAAATTTGATTTGTCTAGCAGCGCGCCCAATGAGCCTTTTCGGCATTTATATAAACTTTTTGAGGCCCAAAAAGTCGTGTGGGACGATGTTACTGATTTTCGAGATTATGGATTTAAAGCTTTTTTCGGTAGTGCCGTTGAAGGTAAACCAAAGGAAAATCGATACACCGACATCAATGAAGGGGTGTTTAGGGATGCGTTTACGGTTGATGGAGAATCGTTCCCCAAAAACCCTATTTACAACCCTGACCCTAACCGGTTGCTTTCGGCCCAAGGGAAACGCTTTAAATGCTTTGATGCGCCTTTTCTTTTTGTGACCATTGACGATGTCAATGAAGCTAGTAAATGGAATCCTTTTTTACTGACTGAACATGAACTGGATCGTCGAGGAAAATACGCGGGTGACGGCAGAATCGGTTTTTTGCGTTGGGACATTGAAACATTTTCCAATGCCGAATGGATAAGTATTCTTAAAGGGCGGCAAGTGTGGGACAATGGCAAATACCGCCACGCCTTCAACGGAGGCACCGATCCTGCCTTTAAAGACTTGACCGATTCCCAATTTTTTGACTACGTACAGCATCGGTGGAGTTATGTGTTTACTGAATTGTTTTACAAAACACGGTATTACAGCAACAACTCAAAGATTTGGCAATACGGCGCGGGACCCGTCAATCAGGCAGACCCTTTTATTTTTAGGCAATTTGATGATAATGGGAATGTTACGTACAATACCGCCAACAATCCTATCTGGAATTTGCGAAATAAATTCAATAATCGGGCTGTAAATGAGGAGTTGAACTATATGGAGGGCTGGGATTTTGTGCAGCAGTTTGCGATGTGGGCCATTCTGCAATACGACTCTCAGTACAACCAATGGGTGAATACTGACATAATTCGATTGAAAAATCCTCCTAAAACCAACATAACGCCTGGGGCCCCTACGCGTTATCATATTGTTGATATTGGTGCAGATACCACCACCGGAAACCGCCGCGTGCGCGTTACGCTTCATGCCCAAGATGGAAGTCTGCGGGCCGCAAACCAAGCGTACAGGGTTACATTTCAGCATTGGCGAGGCTTTGCGGAAGCTAATTTTCCCGTAGGAGCGCACACCCTTAAGCTGACTACCACGTCGCCCGAACTCGTCTGGCAGACCGACGATCATTTTCTGCTCCTGATTTGGAATACCATTTATTGTGCCCGCTATCTTGAACCCACTAAACTTGGGTTTATCAACTGGGAACCCACTCCTCGGACCTATAACTTTAGCCCTTATTCATTGGCGACGACCGATATTTTTGAACAGCGAATCTATGACGCCGTTGTGGGTTTTGCTAATTTACAAAACTATGGGGTAGTGAATTGGGAAGCCAATACCGTGGGTAAGGTGAATCCGATGGTTAGGGAAAGCATTATTTTGGCGCAAAAAAAAATAGCGCCCTACAAAACGCATATCGAAAATCACACCTTGGTTTTTACTGATGTAAGCATGGACGGAGGGGCTACTTGGATAGAGGGAGGATATGCCAAAAAACCGTATGAAGCGCACTACAATGGCTGGTGGATGGGTGGTTTTTTTCAGAATAACCTTCCTTTTCCGATGGTGATGGGCTCTTATAATGAGCAGCAAAAAACCTTTTTGTTTACACATTTGGCAGGAAAGCTCCCCACAGGTGTGCTCAACTACAAAGTTCGAGTGAGGGTGCCCAATACCGACACTGTGCATGTTTTTGATGTATCTTCTACCCGAAATCTAGCATATTCGATTTTTAAGATTTAGCTTCGTGAATGCAAAAAATTGTTATCACGGGAGCATCAGGTTTTTTAGGGGGGCGTTTGTTAAAACACCTTACGCATCGAATGATGGCGCAAAGGGTGGTGGGGACTGGCCGGCGCACCGAGCGGGTAGCAGAATTTGAGCGAGAGGGGTGCTGCTATGAGGCAGGAGATTTATTAAGCGTTGATTTTTGTGAAACGCTGCTCGCTGAAGCCGATACGGTTGTGCATTGTGCGGCGTTGTCGGCGCCGTGGGGCAAGCGCGAAGAATTCGTAAAAGCTAACGTCGTTGCTACTAAAAACCTGTTGAAAGCCGCCCAAAAAAAGGGTGTTAAAAAGTTTGTATTTATCTCTACTCCGAGCATTTATTTCAACGCTCGGCACCGATTTAATGTTTCGGAAAGCGACCCGTTGCCCACCAGAATGGTGAATGAGTATGCCCTCACCAAATGGGAGGCGGAGCAGGAAGTGTTGAGTCAATATTCTACTTGTTTTCAAACTATTGCCTTGCGTCCGCGTGCCATCATCGGCGCAGAAGATACCGTTATCTTTCCTAGATTATTGAGAGCCTACGAAAGCGGTCGCCTAAAAATCATTGGCAACGGTCAAAATATCGTGGATTTGACCACGGTACGCAACGTCATTGAGGCCGTGAATTGTGCGTTTAATGCACCCGCCGAGGCTTGGGGCCAAGCATATAATATCACGAATGGAGAGCCCGTCAATTTGTGGGAAGAAATCAATTTCTTACTCAAAGAGCTCGGCCTGACGCCCGTAACAAAACGAATACCTTTGGCAATAGCCGATGCAGTGGCCCGATTGATGGAGGTAAAAGCCCAACTCACCAGAGGCACTGAACCCACGCTGACGCGGTATGGCATTGGAGTACTGGCTAAATCGCTGACGATGGATATTTCCAAAGCACAAACTTTGCTAAATTATCACCCTGTACAAACTACTCGGGAAGGAATTATCGAGTTTATTGAATGGTATCAAACCCAACAACCGTAAATTATCGCCTTTTTGCGTCGGGGTATTGCACCGCCCATGATTGGATTGTAGACCCCAAAAACGGTCGAGGAAAGGCCCGTTTTTATGCGGTTTGGTTGTTGATTGAACACCCACGTCACGGACTTTATGTATTTGATACGGGTTATGCTACCCGCTTTCTGGAAGCAACGCGGCATTTCCCTGATAAATTTTACGGATGGGCTACGCCAGCTTTTATTAAGAATGAAGAAACGGCATTGGCGCAATTGGCGCAGGCGGGCATTAAACCTTCGGATTTGAGCGGAATGATTATCTCGCATTTTCACGCCGACCACGTGGCGGGAATGTTAGATTTTCCTAAAATACCCGTTATCTGTCATGCGGCGGCTATGGAACAAGTATTGTCGGTGAAGGGTTTTGGGGCGGTCAGGCATGGGATTTTGAAGGCGCTGATTCCGAGTGATTTGAGAGAAAGAGCGCGGGTAATAACGGAGGGTTCGGTAGTGTCAGAAAAAGCCCTAATGCGAAATCCCGACGAGCCGTCTAGCCTTCAATTTCAAGATTTGTTTGGGGATGGTTCGGTTGAACTGGCGTACTTGCCAGGCCATGCGCGTGGGCAGCTGGGTATTCGTATTCACACGGCAGACCATACGGTATTTTTTGCCACCGATGCCGCGTGGCGCAAGAGTACATGGGAAGCGGGCATTTTGCCGAACCCCACCGTAAAGTTATTTTTTGATGATTGGGCAGCCTATAAAGCTACGTATTTGGCCCTGCTTAACTATCTGCAAACATTCCCAACGCATCGGCTGCTTTTTACGCATTGCCCCGAAACGCTGACTCATATTCCCTCAATCAACCCTTGAAAACTTTCGAGCCGTGCTAAGGCCGTTTTGTTGATATCTATGTTTTTCAAATTTCAAATTATTTATTTTTTGGCTAGAATTAAGTTTCGCGGGTTGTTCCTAAATCGAGCGCAGATAGCACGTTTTCAACAACAGCGTTGGCATCGTTTTGCCCGAACGATTCTACCTAAATCCACTTTTTATCGCTCCTATTTAAACGTTCCGTTAGACCAAATTCCGCTGATGCATAAAGCGTTGTTTATAGAACATTTTGATGAAATAAACACGGTCGGAATACGCAAAGAAGAAGCCATGAAGACTGCACTGCAAGCCGAAGAAACCCGCGATTTTGCGTCAGAGCTCAATGGCATCACGGTGGGGCTTTCGACGGGAACAAGTGGAAAACGAGGGTTATTTCTGGCCTCCAAGATTGAGCGAGCGCAGTGGGTGGCGATGGTACTCCACCGCGTGGTAAAATGGTCGATTTTTAAGCGGCAAAAAGTGGCGTTTTTCCTGCGGGCCAACAGTAACCTGTACAGCTCGGTCCAGTCTTCGGTGTTGGCGTTTCACTTTTTTGATATCTTTAGAGAGAATGAAGAACTGGTTGCGGAACTAGACCTCCTAAAACCAGATATTGTTGCGGCTCAACCTTCTGTTTTACGGTATTTGGCGGAGGCGCAGCGGGTAGGGAGTCTCAGCATTGCACCTCTCCAAATCATTTCGTTTGCCGAAGTCCTGCATGATGACGACCGCAGAGTGATTGAGCGCGTGTTTGGCCTTAAAATCACCGAAGTGTATCAGTGCACTGAAGGTTTTTTGGGGGTGAGCTGTGCGCACGGAACGATGCACCTCAACGAAGATGTAGCGATTTTTGAAAAAAAATACGTAAGCAAACATCGGTTTATGCCCATCGTAACGGATTTTACGCGTACTTCGCAGCCCATTATTCGGTACGAAATGACGGATATTCTAACCGAACGTACCACGCCCTGTCCTTGCGGCTCGGCGATGATGGGCATTGAGTGCATTGAAGGCCGAACGGATGATGTGCTTCTTTTTGAGCAAGACGGAAAAACAATTTCGATATTCTCCGATCCCTTAGTGCGAAAAATTGCCCGCGCCACCGATGATTTTAGTCATTACAGCATTAGGCAAGTGGCCGAAAACCAGCTCGAAGTGGCGATAGAAACGGAACCGAAAAATAAAGCACGCGTCAGTCAGTTAATAGAAACTGCTATTTTGGAGGTGGTGGAAGCGCAGGGTATAAAAAACACTGCCGTTGTTTTTACCGAAGATAAAGTAAGTGATAAAGGCGCCAAACATCGTCGTGTGGTGCGTACGTTTAAAAAGATTCTATGAAAATTCAGATTCAAGCCATTGAGAAATACCTGCCCAGAATTGCCGTTGAAAGTGCGCAATTGGAGGCAGAACTGGGTCTTTCTCGGGGCTGGATTGAAAAAAATGCAGGCGTAAAAACGAGGTATTGGGCGGGAGCCGATGAAACCGTGGCTTCGATGGCGGCTACGGCCTTACAGAAGGCCCTGACTGCGGCGGGTTTGTCGGCCGATACCCTAGATTTGTTGATTTACGCGGGGGCCTCATACGATTACCCCATTCCGCACAATGCTGGGCGTATCAAAAAAGCATTGGAAACTACGGCCAAATTTCCTTGTTTTGACGTAGATTCCACGTGCTTGAGTTTTTTGAATGCGCTTGATATTGCGCATTTGTATTTCCAACGCCAGGCGGTGCGCACCATTGCGATTGTATCTGCCGAGCTGGCTTCGCGTGCACTAAATCCCCAAGACCCCAAAACGTATGGATTGTTGGGCGACGCTGCGGTGGCGGTTATTTTGAGCAGAAGTGACGAAGGCTATGAGCCTGTTTGTCCCTATTTTGTCAACAATCCCGAAGGCGCTGATTTAGCTTGGATCCCCACGGGTGGAAGCGTAAATCGTGGTATGATAGCAGATACACCCGAAGAATCATTTTATTTCAGAATGGATGGAAAACGTCTTATTTCGCTCACTCTACATGAATTGAAGCCGTTTCTAACCCAATATGAGCAGCTTTCGGGTCTGGCCTTGACAGCATACGACTACGTCATTCCGCACCAAACGAGCCGATTTGGAAATGAGATTTTTGCCAAACAATACCACTTAAATGGGCATCAGTTAATAAATACACTGGCCCATTATGGCAATTGTATTTCGGCTTCTATTCCCTTGGGGTTGTGCGATTTGGTCCAACAAAAAAAGGATTTGTCCGACCAAAAAATCCTGCTTATCGGCAGTGCGGCGGGGTTGTCGCTAGGCGCTTTGACGCTTCGGTTTTGAGTTATTTCAACAAAACCCCATCAATCGCTTTCCAGTCGATTTTTGCAACTATCTGACGGGCGATGTCGACGGGAGCCGTAATTGTGACTACTATATTTTCTACTAGTTTGCCGCCTTTTTTAAACTTGGGTTGATAGCGCGTATCCTGTCCATTTTTAATGAGTTGGGGATTCCAGCCGCCCAATAAAATGACGGTTTCTTGACGGCCGATTGCCCCCTGCAAATCGGGCTTGAGGCGTACTTCAAGCGCAACTGGGCTGCTGGGAACAGAAATAGTTTGGACATTCTCAACAATCCGGGCGCTTTCAAGGTGTTGTAGACGATAGTTGCCAAGGTTCATTTCAACACTCACGGAGTAAGTATCTCTGGCGCGTTGCACAATGGCGTTGGGATTTTCTTTGTACATCGTATCGCGGTGTACGTATAGAGAAGTGGGTACGGTGGGTGCGGCTTTGACGGTATCCAATTTCGCTTTCCGAACCATGGCTAGCTCGCTGTTTTCCATGGTGAGGTCATAACGGTCGGTGCAAAGGTGGGTAAATCCGCCCCATTCTGAGGTTACCTCCAAGTTTCCTATGGAATGTTTTTCGTCAAAAACCCGCCAGCTTCCGCTGGGAGTGACGGTGGTAAATTGGCGTTGAAGTTCTTTGACTACCCGTTCGTAGGCGGCATTTTCAGCGGCGGTAGCGGGACGGCATTGAGCTTGCACGATGATAGAAAGACCCATCAAAAATGCGGTAAGCAAAAATTTCATAGCAGGCATGTTTTTATACGTTCGGAGAGAATAAAAATTCCCCAAAATTAAGGTAAAAATATCATGCTACCCCCTCTTGGTGTAGAACTATTTCCCCAAAATTACCAGCCTCTCTTTTAAAATAGAAAATGGACCTCAGAATTATCCACGGTCCATACGTTATTATTCTGATGATAAAAATAAAATTATACTCTTGACAATTTGACGGGATACGTTTGTTTGGCATTCCATTGGCAGATGTAGATGTTTTCGTCGTTGTCGACGCATACATCGTGGCAGTGCATTAATATACCACCTACCGCAGCGGCATCCTGAACCATCATCTGGAGCTTTCCGTCGCGGTATTCGGGTTTGGTACCGCCTGGGTTTGAAACTACTTTGTCGTTTTTGTCCAAAATCGTGACGAAACCAGAGTTGTTGGTTTGGTTCATGTAGCGCAAACGCGACCAGCAAACGCCCGCAAACAAATGGTCTCCGTGAATCACGGGGCGGCAAACAAATGCGCCAGGGAGGAAAATAGTAGATAAATATTTGCCGTCCAATGTAAAACGTTTGAACGAATTGTGTACCCGGGAGGTGATGAGCAACGTGGGGTTTGCTTTATTGCGGTAATCTACCGTGATACCGTGGGCGGTAGCAAATTGGTCGTCGCCATCGCCAGGGCCGCCGAATTTACGGATAAATTCTCCCTTAGAGCTATATTGTAAAATCCACTGTGAACCATAGCCGTCTGCTACATAAATGTCACCGTTGGGGCCAACTGTCGTTTCGGTAGGCAGGAATTTTTCTTCGGGCTTATAAGCGCCAACTTTAGACGGGTGCTCAATGGTGAAAATTACTTTTCCGTTGATGTCGGTTTTGGTAACGCGGTTTGAGTTGGGGTCACAGATAAACAAAAACTCTTCGCCGTTGGCATTCCAAAGCGTAAGGCCGTGCCCGCCCGGGTATTCGTGGCCCCAGCTGTTGAGGAGTTTACCAGAACGGTCGTAGACCAAAATGTTATTTTTGGTTTCGTCTGTGACCATAATAAGCCGTCCCTTGCTGTCCATGACCATTTCGTGGCAGTTTTTGACGGGAAACTTCGAGGAGTCTAATTTACCCCAATCAGCATTGATTTTATAGCGGTGTGACCCGTGGCCGATGATGCCATCGGCTGGTTGGGCGTTTACCGAAGAGATGATGGAGGGTGCCAGCAACGTGGTAGCGGCAGTTTTGACAAAATCGCGACGGGAGGTGGAAAGGTTCATGGTTTAGAATGTGCTTTTTTAGCAAAAAGGTCAGAGGCTGCCTTTTTTACTTCTTTATAGATATACGCTTTGTAATGAACGAATTAAAACACAGTTTATATTTTTGGGAATTCCCAAGGGGCACGGTAAGTGGGGGTAATGAGGGCATTGGCGGCTTCATTTTTACCGAACGATTGTGCCGCTTCATTCCATTCCAAGCGCGAGTTGGTGCGTAATGCGATATTGCCAGCGTGTGCATACAAGGCAACCAATCGGCCGTTTTCGATGGGGCAATTCGTCTCTTTGCGGGTTTTGATGCATTCAAGCCAGTTTTTTACGTGTTCTTCGTGCGTTTCTTTGCCACTTCGTTTGGGAATTGCGGGTACTTTATAGCCACCTTTATCAATTTCTGGAAACAACTCCCACCCACCCCGGTCTATTACGAGCGTAGCGTCATTGCCGACAAAAGCCAGTCCGTAGGAGCGTCCGTAGGGGCCGTTTTGGGTACCGGCGGTTTGTTCCCACGAAATGGTGTAATCGGCAAGTTGGTACATCACACTCAAGGTATCAAACGCCTCATGTGCAAAATCTGGTGAATAAAAATTGCCGCCCGAAGCCGCAACCGACAGCGGCGGCGTTTTGATGTTTTTGGCCCACAGCGCAATGTCCAACAAGTGAGCGCCCCAATCGGTCATGAGGCCGCCGCCGTAATCCCAGAAAAACCGCCATGAACCGTGGTGTCGGGTTCGGTTGTAGGTGCGCAGCGGTGCAGGCCCCAGCCACTGATTAAAGTCAATATGGGCGGGGACGGGTTCATCGGGCACGATACGAGCGCCAATTGCATAGTTAAAATTGGCCCAACTGTGTACTTTTCGGAGCGTGCCGATGCCTCCCGAATGGATACATTGCATCGCACTTTGCCAATGTTCCCCGCTGCGTTGTTGTTGCCCGACCTGTACCACACGCTTGTAGCGCCGCGCTGCTTTTACCATCACATTACATTCACCAATTGAATTGGCCAGTGGTTTTTCTACGTACACATCTTTGCCCGCCCGACAAGCTTCGACCATGGGGAGGCAATGCCAATGGTCGGGCGTAGCGATGATGACCGCGTCGATGTCTTTGTTTTCCAATAATTTCCTAAAATCTCCGTACAGTTGGGGGCGCTTTCCCTGCTTACGCATTACTTCATCGGCTCGTTTATTGCCAATGTTGGTATCAATATCACAAATTGCCGCGCATTCCACATTCGGTTGGTTGAGGGCGTGATTCATGATTCCGTTTCCCATATTATTGCAACCAATGACACCAATAACAATTTTTTCATTGGCCGACTTACGCATATGGTTCTTGGCACGAGTTTCAGGGCTTTGTACAAAAGCGCCCGCCGCTACCGAAAGCTGTGTGCTCTGTTCTAAGAATTTTCTGCGGTTCATTGATTTTAATTATTTTAGCGGTGAAATACAGGGGAAATTAATAGTAGAAAATGGCAACCGATGGTGAATAGCAGCTAGATGTGAATACAACCTATCAAGCATGTCAAGCGGATTTTCTACCCAAAGCAATGAGCGTAGAGAGTGATTGTTTTAAGTGTTTGAATTTGCGGAGAAATACCCGTGTTTTAAAGCAATGGGAGCCAACAGTTTTCGACGAAAAACAAACCATTTTTTAAAAACTACGGTTAGTAAATGAAGGGGCATTCCCTAACTTTGTGCCTTTAGCAATCAGCCGCATGAACGTAGCCGAAAACCAACAAAATACTTCCGAAATAGACTTCGAAACCCTCAATCCGAAGCAATATATTATCATTAAAGGCGCTCGCGTCAACAACCTTAAAAACATTGATGTTGCCATTCCTCGCAATAAGTTGATTGTGGTCACCGGGGTGTCGGGGAGTGGAAAGTCGTCGTTGGCTTTTGATACGCTTTTTGCCGAAGGGCAGCGCATGTACGTCGAAAGTTTGAGTAGCTATGCGCGTCAGTTTTTGGGTCGCATGGAAAAACCCGA
>JAIXPV010000543.1 GCA_027486105.1 Runella sp.
AAAAAGAATGGGCGATTTTGGCCGACGATTGACCATCATCATCCTCGTCCTCTGCGGGGTGCTGTTTTTGGCAGGGTATCTACGCGGCGAAGAAATCGGCAACATGTTACTTACGTCTATTTCGCTCGCTGTTGCGGCCATTCCTGAAGCATTACCCGCCGTCATTACGGTTTCGTTGGCGTTGGGCGCGGGCCGTTTGGCCAAGCGAAATACCCTCGTCCGAAAACTATACGCGGTCGAAACCCTAGGCTCCGTCACCTACATCTGCACCGACAAAACGGGCACATTGACCAAAAACAAAATGGAAGTGGTAGATCTTTGGGTGATCAATGAAGCCGACCAAATGCGCATGGTGCAGGCAATGGCCCTCAATCAGGACGTAAAAAAACAGGACAATATCCTCACAGGCGACCCCACCGAAGTAGCCATTTTGAATTATGCACAAACACAGGAATCATTTGATAAACAATGGCGACAAAAAAACAAACGCGTGCACGAATTACCGTTTGACTCGGACCGCAAGGCCATGACCACCATTCATGAATACGACGGTAAATTTTTGGTTATTTCCAAAGGTGCGGCCGAATCCATCGCCCAAATTAGCATTGGCGACGACACCATTATCAAAGAACAGGAAGAACGCATGGCTCAAGAAGGAATGCGCGTTTTGGGGTTTGCTACCAAAGTATTGGACACGTTACCCGCCAACATTACCATTGAAACCATCGAAAAAGACCTAGATTTTTTGGGACTGGTTGGACTGATTGACCCACCCCGAGAAGAAGCAAAAAAAGCCATCCACGAATGTAAATCGGCAGGAATTGTACCCGTCATGATTACTGGCGACCACCCGCTCACGGCGGCGAGCATCGCCCGCGAAATTGGGATTCTGGACAACGACCAACAAAAGGTAATCACGGGCAAAGAACTGGCCGCCATGAGCGAAAAGAAATTTGCCAAAGAAGTACTGAATATTAGAGTGTACGCGCGCGTGTCGCCCGAACAAAAACTAAACATCGTAAAAGCTCTTCAGAATCGCGACCAGTTTGTGTCTATGACGGGCGACGGCGTCAACGACGCGCCTTCGCTCAAACGCGCTAACATCGGCATAGCCATGGGCATCACGGGTACCGACGTAACCAAAGAAGCCGCACACATGATTTTGTTGGACGATAATTTTGCCACCATCATCAAGGCCGTTCGTGAAGGGCGCCGCATTTACGACAATATCACAAAATTCATTAAGTACATCATGACCGGCAACGCCGCCGAAATCTGGAGCATCTTTTTGGCTCCGCTCATTGGCTTGCCTATTCCGTTATTGCCCGTTCATATTTTATGGGTCAATTTGGTAACGGATGGTTTGCCGGCATTGGCGCTGGCGGCTGAGCCTGCCGAAAAAGGCATCATGAGTCACCCACCCCGCGACCCCAAAGAGAGCATTTTTGCCAAGGGAGTAGGCCGACACATCATCTGGGTGGGTATATTGGTGGGATTACTGACCGTTGGTACGCAGTGGTACGAAATCAATTCAGGTGCTGACCACTGGCAAACGATTGTGTTTACGGTGCTGTGTTTGAGTCAGCTTTGGCATGTGATGGCCGTGCGGAGCCATAAAGAGTCGCTGTTTAGCCAAGGTTTGTTGGGCAACAAAACCCTGCTCGGTGCCGTGTTGTTGACGATTGCCTTGCAGATGGCCGTGATATACGTGCCGTTCTTGAATGATTTCTTTCATACCCAACCCCTTACGTTAGAAGAATTAGCCGTTGCCTTTGGCGTATCAAGCATCACCTTTTGGGCCGTAGAAGTGGAAAAAACCTTTAAACGAAATAAAAAATAAAAAAAGGCTAGGGAAGTTTTTGAAACTTTCCTAGCCTCAGGGAAATCAATGACTAAAAATCGGTATTGGCTTCCTTAATGTCCATTTTCTGAATCCAGATGTTGCGGTAAAGCACGTCGTGGCCTTCGGCCTGTAATTTTAGACCGCCTGGCGTATCAGTGATTCCTTTGCCTCCGTCGTTTCCACCGTCAATACCCGAATTCGGGCCACCCCACACTTGACTGATGCGTTGGTTTTTGTGCACTTTTTTACCGTTAAAATAGATAGTTACCAGCGGTTTTTCCACCAGTTTCCCGTCTTTAAAACGCGCAGCCCTAAACATAATGTCGTAGGCGTTCCATTTTCCTACACCGTTATAGGCATAATAAGGGGAAGGAGTTTCGTTGATGACCGCCGCCATGCCATGCGAGGTAGTATCACCGTCTAATACTTGAATTTCGTAGCGATTTTGGAGATACACACCGCTGTTACCGCCAGGTTTGCTGATGTAAAACTCCACATGAAGGCGAAAATCCTTGAATTTGTCTTTGGTCACAATATCCGCCGCGCCGTACTTCCCACCCGCTGCGGCAGGGTCATTGGTATTGACGGCGGTTCCTTTATCGACGGGGTCATTGACAATAAACCACTTGATGGGAAGCGTCGCGGCCAAACGCGGGCCATCCCAATACGTCCATTTTTCATCGAGCATTTTGCGCGACCCGTCAAAATACACTTCGGCATTTTTTGGGGCTTTTACCCCGACACCTACTTGGGCGTTTGAGGGGGCTGCCAAGCCAACCACAAGCATAGACCCAGCAAAAATGAACGATTTAGCGGCAATTTTATTCATGAGAACACAAGTTTTTGGGGATGAATTACAACTATTTATCAAAGCAAGAAAGGCCTTATTCTACTTCATTTTAACCACTGTCTCGTACACAAACAGCGTTGAAGCGGCATCATCATCGGGCACAAAATACCCGCGTAGGCCCGTGGCGGTTGATTCCATCCAAAAAGGATTATTGGTCATGGGCGCACCCGTGGGCGACCACAGCAGCAGCGGTACCTGATGCAAGGGGCGGTTGTCTTTCAAGTCCACCACTTCCAAACCACCCAACGCAAAAGCAACTGAGTCGGGGGTAGTCTTGTATTTTTTTAGCCCACCGCAAAGCATTTTACGTTGTCCGATGTAGTGACAATCCTGATAATCAACGTAAAAGGCGGGATTATCTACCCGCCATTGATTGGGAGAAACGGCGGTTGGTGACAATATCTCCCATCGATAAAAGCGGCGCGAACCCCAACTTACCGCGTTGAGCGTATTGGCTTCGGTATCGTGGGCAATGCCCCCGAGGTGATCATCCACCCGCATCACTTCAATGGCTTGCATTGTGTCAGGATCTACTTTATAGATTATTGACCGACTGTCGGCCCGGTATTCGGCCACGGGAACCCAGATGTATTTTCCGTCAAAATCTATCCCGCCCGGATGGTACATTAAGCCCTCCCCCAAGGTAATAGAGGCGATTAATTTGCCAGTGGAGTCAAACTTAAAAAGGTGGCCGATGCCCGCGCCTCCGTCGTTGTCTTGCCGTTTGCGGGTGACTTCTACCGAACTCAAGTAAAAATATTGACCAATTTTGACCATTCCCTGTGGATGAAAACTCGGAAATTGAAGCCGAACCGAAGACGTTAATTTCCACGGCGAATCAGGGCGAAGTTGGGTAAGTTTTTCAACCAATTGCGCCTGTACAAAATGATTAAAAAACAAGCCAAAGGCCAACACTATAGGGTGATTGCATCAAACGTTAAGTTGACTCAGTAGCGTCATTAAATAGGCATCATCCCGAGCAGCTTTCTTGCGTTTGCGCTTTAAACTCATTTTAGTCGGGTCTCGGCTGATCA
>JAIXPV010000342.1 GCA_027486105.1 Runella sp.
CAACTCCAACATAATATTCTGTATAGTAGCAGTTTTGCCTACTCCTCCATGTCCCCACATATTAGCACATACTGAATTGCCAGAAGTTGCTCCCGATAAGAAATCAACAATTTTTTTTCGATTTTCACCAATATTTATGTAGGTGTGCTCACTGTAGTTAGGTGTAAATTTATTTAAGATAGTCTTGTTTTTACTCACAACAATACGCTTGCTAATATTGGTATAATCTTGATATAACTTTGCAAGTTCATCCCAATCTAAAGCAATTTGGCCTGTTTTAATCAAGCGATTATATTTAGCACTCCCTGATGACTTTTGGACAACTGATTGCAATATATAAAACTCATCCTCATCGGTTGTATGGATAAATGGAGTAAGGTCAAAGTATTTTGGAGTGATTTGACCTTCAATAAGAATCAAAGCATAGGTATGTCCTAATTCAAATGTGAATTGTTTTTCGGGACAAGTCCAAATTTCGGACTCCCCTGTTGGTAAAAATCTTTTACCAATAAAAAGCCCTTCTCTCTTTTTTAAAACTAAAATAAAATCAATACCCTCTTTAAAGAATAAAGTTCGTGACTTTTCAATGTTGTCTGCAATAGTTTTAATTTCTTGTAGGTAATTGGATATTCCATCTTCGTATGTAAAAGCATGACCATCGCTATCAATCCTAAGGGTATTGTATTGCTCCAGTTGCTTTACCAATGTTGAAAACTCTTCTTCTGTATCCAGTTCTTTGATTAATCCGATTACTCTACCTAACATCAACTGCTCCAACTTTTCTAAGGATGTTTTCTTTTTGATGTTGGAAAGTTTAGAGAAGTTTTTATTCCACAAGTAACCCAAAATGAGATAGAAAAAATACTCAACCTTAGCTTTATGGTGCATTTTGACTTCTTGAGGAGGACCTCCTAAAATTTCCAGTTCTTGGATTTTTTTATCAATTTTTTTCTGAATGAAGTTCATTTACTTATGTAAGTTTAATTTTTTTAATTCAATTTCTTTAAACTGAGTGATCATGGAAGCTGATTTAATTGAACCTAAATTATGCTTCATAAATCAATCTTTTCTCCTTATCAACAGCAGGTTTAATATACGGAGATAGACCGTCGGTAGCTACCAAATCCACTTTTCTTAAAAGGAGTTTTTCTAAGGCTTCCATAATTTTGATGTACTCAATCATGCCTACTGTTTTGGTATCATCCAGCTCTACCAAAATATCAATGTCGCTGGTGGGAGTAAGTTCCTGCCGCACCACAGAGCCAAATAAATAGGCTCTTTTAATGGGCTTGTCTTTCCAAAAGCCTTTGAGTTTGGCTTTTATACTTTTTACAGTTTCCATCTGTTATTATTTAAGCCACACCTTTTGAGGCTAACTTATTGGATTAAAAAGCTTTATGCCTTCTATTTTTTCAAAGTCGGCAATATTATTAGTGTTGAGTTCGGTGTTGTAAAGCAGTGCAGTAGCAGCTATCAGCGCGTCGCCAAGGGAGTATTTGCGATGTTGCTTTAATGAAACCGCAATGTCTATTACATTTTGGTCAACAGGCAATAGAGTTACAACCTCAAAAATACTCTCAAAAAAACGCCGCTCTTCTTCAGTTAATTTATGGTAGCCCAACGTTTCGGCTTTTGAAATAACAGATATGCAGACATCTTCTGAAAGCAGTAAAGGTCGTAAATACGCAAATTTATCTTTTGCTGCGTAAATAATGATGTTAGAATCAATTAATTTCATTCGGCTCTAAAAGGTAGTTTTCTGCCTTGGCGAGCCAATTCTACGTGTTTTTGCATTTGGTCGGAATCTAACGTATTAGCTCCGCGCATGATAATTTCTTTCGCACGTTCACGTTTTGTCGCGTCATCGGCTTCCACCTTAAAAGGCACCTGTAAACGATTGAGTAGTTCCACAAGCCATTGGGCTTCGGCCTCGTTGGGAAGGTTGATGGTTATCTGTGTCATCGCTTCTTTATTTTTACTCAAATATACAGAATTTGTCTATGCCACGTAGCGGTGCGCGCCGTTGGTGAAGAGTTCGGAGCGCGCTCGCGTAATGCCTGTGTACAGAAAACGTAAATCCATTTCTTTCATCCACGTGTTCATGATCACGGTGTCCCACTCACTGCCCTGGGCTTTGTGTACTGTGAGCGCGTGGCCGTAGTTGAGTTGTAAGGCGCTCAGATACAGGCTGTCTCTAATGTCTTTGCTTTTTTGAAAAGAACTGTTGTTGCGCATTTCGGCGGCAAAAAGAGCTTTACGTTGCTCACGGTCTAAAGCGCCTTTGAGTGCATCCAACAGCACCAAAGATACAATGCTGAACTCGGTATCGTGCTCATCTTTGAAGGCGATTTCGGCTTCCGCAAATCCTAAATCTGCCACGCGATGAATACGTGAATCGAGGGCTTTGACAACGCCCACTTCGCCATTGGCTACGTACTTTTGCCCGATATGCGTTTGCGTAAGCGTCACGGTGTCGTTTATGGCCAAACTCCCCGTCAAACCCAAGGCCGTTCTGATTTGGGTGTTACAATCGTTGCGGTACGAGTTAGACAACGATAAAATCGCCACGCGGTCGTGTTGGCCTTGCGCAAAGCGTTCCAGATACAATTGGATAGCTTGAGCGGGTTTGTAATACGCCTGTCCCATTGAATGAGGAGCCGCCAAACGCTTTTTGACCATGTTTTGGCGCAGTTCGTCAGCCACGGCCAAAATCGCCGAGCCTTCGTTTTGGCGCATCACCTGCGTGAGTTCGATAGTATCGCCGCGCAGGCCGTAGTGTTGGCGTAGGTGCTCTGCCATGAGTGCCGGTGAGGCTTCTTTTGATTTATAGCCCACGGGTGGTAGCTGACACGCATCGCCCACAAAAATGATTTTGTTTTGAGGGTGTCCCTGTCTTACAAAATCCACAAAATCAGCCAATAACGAGCGAGAAGCCAAAAAATCGCCGCCGGTGTCCAAGCGGTCGCTGACCATGGAGCTTTCGTCGGCAATGAACACTTGCGGCGTGAGGCAATCGTTGGCGCGACGTTCCAAGCGGACTACGGCCTCTTCTACGTCGGTTTTGGGCGTATAAAAACAACTGTGCATGGTTTTGGCGGGCGTACCTGTTTTGCGACCGATGTTTTTGGCGGCACGTCCCGTGGGGCCAAGGGGCACGGGGATGATGGAGTTTGCAGCAAGATACCGCGTGACGGCACTCATAATGCTGGTTTTTCCCGTACCCGCTGCTCCTCTTACAATCAAAAAATGGTCATTGCCTGCCAAGAAACGCTCGATGGTCGTCAAAGCGTTTGCTTGCTCCGTGGTTGCCGAAAAACCCAAAAATGAAAGAAGAGATGCGTTAGCCATATTCTGCGCGGCTTTTGGTTAGAAGCCGTTGCAAAAGTCTTACCTTTGACGGCAGAGTTAGTTCCGTTATCAAAAGTTTCTAGAAATATCTCATGGATAAAAAACGCTTAGAGCGGCTGTTTGCGATTCATCAAAAGCTACGGACAATGCTGCCGTATAACGCCAAGACATTGATTGAGGCTATTGCCGAAAAAGTAGACCAACACATTTCAGACCGAACATTACGCGATGACATCGAAGATTTGAGAAATATGGGCGCTGAAATTCCCAAAGGGAAAAAAAGTTACCAGTATGTCCATCCTTTTTCGTTTTTGGAAAAATTGGACGACAGTTACTACGGCTCACTCAACGAAGCGGTGGCATTGCTGCGGCAGGTATCCAAAACGAAGGAGTTTTTGGGGTTGGAAGATATTTTGCTGCGTTTGGAACAGCGCATTTCGCTTACCGAGGCCGAGAAAAATGCGGCTATTGCGTTTGAAGAAGTGGAGTTGAAAGGAAAAGCTCATTTGCCAAAATTGTATCAAGCGATTCAGAATCGGTGCTTTGTACGTGTAAATTATGAGCCTTTTGGCAAAACGAATTACCAAAGGC
>JAIXPV010000527.1 GCA_027486105.1 Runella sp.
GATAGTTGGGTCGGAACAAAAGGTTATTTAAAACCCGACGGAACCCGCCAAATCGCAAGGGCGTTTATCGGAAAAGTGAAAGACAAAAACAGCAAAGAGGTAGATGAAGTATTTGTCGTAGACATTCCCAATGACATCACGATTCCTGGTGAATTTGGACCTTTGGAAGGCACCGATACGACTTTCCCGATGCCGCCCAAAGGCACCGTTCAGCGCCGACTTACTTTTACCGCCGATACGCCACAGGCGGGTTGTACGGGCATTGTTCGGTCGTCGGCCGATGGAAGTATGTTGGCTTTTTTGGCAAAAGATACCCAGGGGATTCAGCAGATTTTCACCGTGTCGCCCCAAGGTGGCAACCCAATTCAGCTCACTTTTCATGAAAAAAATGTGGAAGGCAGTGTGCGTTGGCACCCCAACGGCAAACAGGTGAGCTACGTTTGGGAAGGTAGCATCGTGGTGTGTAAAATCGGCAACGAGCCTTTCAAAAGTCGGTTTCAGGTATTGACAAAACCGACGAATCCATCGCCATCTAACCTTGTTTGGTCGCACGACGGGGCCGTCCTTGCGTTCAATAGAATCGTCAAAGATGCAAAAACGGGCAAATCCAAGCAAATTTTCATGATTAAGCCCTCAAATGTTGAAAATTAGAGGCAACTTTCGGGGATGTTTATTCGTTTAGTTTAAGATTATAAACCAACGTTTATTGCCCAATATCGCATGAAATCTACCCAAAAACGCTTTTACGCTCTTTTCCTCGTCGTCGTTTTATTGGTCAGTGGTTGTAACAGAAACGCCAATGACCTCATCCCGGAAGACCAATATTTGGTCAGCAGCACCCTTATCGGTGAATTTACCAAGGAACAATTGGCCCAACGTATTACTTCTGGCGACCCCAGCCTGTCGGGTATAGCCCCTTTCCTTCAGAATGGCATTAAGGTTTACAAATTGGTTTACAAAACCAAAAACACCGACGGCAAAGAAATTCAAGCCTCGGGGGCGTTTTTGTTTCCCGTAAAATCAGGAGCAACGCCCATGATTAGCATCCAACATGGCACCATTCGCAACGACCAAGAAGCTCCCTCTTACTTCGCTACCAATAGCGAAGCCAACATTGCGGGTTCTTTGTTTGCCGCTTTGGGATATATCATTGCGTACCCCGATTACATCGGATTTGGAGCCTCCAATAACGTTCCGCACCCGTACGAACACCGCGAAAGCCTCGCCTCGGCGTCTTTAGATATGATACGCGCCTCCAAGGAGTTCATCCGTCAACAGAGTATCGCTTGGGATGAGCGCCTGTACATTGCGGGCTATTCGGCGGGTGGATACGCCACCCTATCGTTGCAAAAGAAAATTGAAGAAGAAACGGGCACTGAATTCAACCTACGAGCCTCCAGTTGCGGTGCGGGTGCTTATGACAAAACCGCCTTCATGAAGTACTTAATCAATACAAAAACGGGGGGTACGGTCAATTATAACCAGCTTTATATATGTGTTACGCTAACTTACGACCGCATTTATAACTTAAAGCGGCCATTGACGCAATACTTTAAGGAGCCGTGGGCTGGCTTGATTCAGAAAGATAAAGAGAAAGCAAATGTAAACGTTAGTTTCAACACCATTTTTACGGATGCTTTTGCAAAAGGAATTGCGGACGGGACCGATACTGGATTTCTGAACGCCGTCAAAGACAACGACGTGTATAATTGGAAGCCCAAAACGCCCACCCGTCTCTATCACGGAGACGCCGACCAATTGGTGTTTTATTTCAACTCTGTCAACGCCCTCAATGCAATGAAAGCCAAAGGAGCCACCAACGTATCCCTGATTACCCTCAAAGGCAAAGACCATGCCACTGCCATTCAGGATTTTCTTTTGGGTACGTATGAATTTTTCTCTTCTACACAATAAAAAATCAGGCAAATACGCAGAGGTAGAAAGTTTATTGCTTTGCTCCTCTGCATATTTGCCTGAGTCAATTTTTACAAATACTACTTCATCTGCGCCTTAAATTCTTCTAAAATCTTTTCCTTCATCGTTATTTTACGACGCTGAATATTGATTTTGCCCATCATCTGGCGTTCAGCTTCGGGGTCGGGCGGCATGTTTTGTGCGCTGGCAATGGTCACTTCCAAGTCCGCTTTTTCGCGTTTGATAAGCCATTCCATTTCACGCGTTTTGATATTGAGCTGATCTTCAGGTGAGCGAATCTCAAACGCAGGGTATTTGCGCGAGATAACCCGGGCGAGGTAGCTCAATTCGAATATTTTATCGCAGGCCGAACGGAAACGCTCCGCTACCATTTTATCGCCCACACGGGGTGGAAGACGAATCTCCTTCCATTGGTTGAGCAGTACTTTTGCACGTTCGGAAGCCTGAATAATATCGCTTGAGCGCGCCAATTGCTCCGCTTCGCGACACATTTCACGCTGCTTGGTCACGAGTGGGTTTTCATAGGTCTGTACCACTATGCCTTTGACGCGGTTGTACTTGTCAACGATGCGTTGGTTAGACCGTTTGAATTGCTTGTACAGTTTTGCCGAGCGTTTTACGGGAATTTCGCCAACTTCTTTCCATTCGGCACGAATCTGCCGCAACTGACGACTGGCTTCTTCTACGTCATACATCCGTACCAGCATATCCGACTTAGCAATCAATTCGGTATAGCGTTCGATACGGTCGGCAATGGTGCGATTCTGCTCCGAGAAGAAGTCACGGCGTTGTTGGAAGAATGTATCCAACAAGGTTTGAAACGTACCTTCAATTTCTTCCTGATACTCTTTATCAACGGGACCAGTGCGTATCCACTTGGATTTGATTTCCTGAAGCAAGTCAGTAGCGCCCTGCCAATCATCCCCGATTACCGTTACGGCCCGGGTTTCGTCCAGCAAAGCCCGTTTGATTTCGAGATTTTTCTCTTGATTAATTTTGATTAAATCTTCGAGTACCGTTTCAAGTTTATCCAAGCGTTCTAGCAACGGTATAAAATCTCCCAGTCCATCAAAACTGAGCAATTTTTTACGAAGTTGTACCAGTTTGGTCAGGTAAGAGCCTTTGTTTTGGGCTTCTTCAACATCTTTTTCGAGTTGTTCTACTTTTCCGGAAGCAATATTGAAGCGGTTTTTGAAATAATCAATGGCTTCCTGTTCTGTTCGTTTTACTTCGCCGATTTGGCGATCCGGGTTACCTAAATACCCTTTTAAGAATACCTTGCCGTCTTTGACATAGCCGTATTCGTCCATTAAGGTGGCGTTTTCCATTGCAATCTTACTTTTTTATCTGCTTTAAAGGTTTTGGTGGGTGTAAAGATAAACGTTCGGGCTTAAATGTAATCAGAAAAAACCCATTTACCTGCCCTGTTTAACAATTAACTCCTATTTTTAACGATATTTGCCTCCACAAAATAAGCAAAAAATGAGTAACGAAACTATTATTTTCTCAATGTCGGGGGTAAGTAAAGTAATCCCCCCCAACCGACAGATCATTAAAAACATCTACTTATCCTTTTTCTACGGCGCCAAGATAGGCGTTTTGGGTTTAAATGGTGCGGGAAAATCCACTCTTCTCCGCATTATTGCTGGAGTAGACAAAAATTATACCGGAGAGGTAGTTTTTTCTCCAGGATATTCCGTCGGAATGCTCGACCAAGAGCCCCAATTTGACCCCACCAAAACCGTTTTGGAAGTAGTACAGGAAGGAACGCAGGAAGTGGTCGATTTATTGAAAGAATTTGAGCAAATTAATGAAGCATTTGGTGACCTCGATGCCGATTTTGACAAACTACTCGAACGCCAAGGGGAAGTTCAAGAAAAACTCGACACCCTCGACGCTTGGGATTTGGACAGCAAACTCGAACGCGCCATGGACGCCCTCCGGTGCCCGCCGCAGGATGCCCTCATTGCTAATCTCTCGGGCGGTGAAAAACGCCGCGTGGCTCTCTGCCGTTTGTTGCTCAAGAAACCCGACGTGCTTCTCCTCGATGAGCCTACCAACCACTTGGATGCCGAGTCGGTGTTGTGGCTAGAAGAGCACCTCCGCCAATACGAAGGAACGGTCATTGCCGTTACCCACGACCGCTATTTTCTGGACAATGTGGCGGGTTGGATTCTCGAACTAGACCGTGGCGAGGGCATTCCGTGGAAAGGCAATTATTCTTCTTGGTTGGAACAAAAACAAAACCGGTTAGCTAGGGAAGAAAAGCAGGAATCAAAACGCCAAAAATCCCTACAACGCGAACTTGAATGGGTACGAATGGCTCCCAAAGCCCGTCAGACAAAATCAAAAGCCCGTTTGAGCGCCTACGAAAAGCTGCTCGACGAAGACGGCAAACAGAAAGAAGAAAGATTGGAACTTTATATCCCTTCGGGGCCTCGTTTGGGCAACAAAGTGATTGAAATGGAAGGCGTTTCGAAAGCTTACGGCGACAAGTTATTGTTTGAAAACCTGACCTTTTCTCTTCCTCCTGCGGGTATTGTGGGTATCATCGGGCCAAACGGTGCGGGTAAATCTACTCTTTTTAAACTCATTACGGGTCAAGAAAAACCCGACAAAGGAACCATCACCATCGGCGACACGGTTCAAATCGCCTACGCCGACCAAGAACATAATCAACTGGAAGCTGGCAAAACGGTGTTTCAGCAGATTTCGGAGGGCAACGAATGGATTATCTTGGGCGGCAAGCAGTCCAACGCCCGGGCGTACGTGAGTCGTTTTAACTTTTCGGGCAGCGATCAGGAAAAGAAAATCGGCAACCTCTCGGGCGGTGAGCGCAACCGCGTTCACCTTGCCATGATGCTCAAAGAAGGTGGGAACGTATTGCTCCTCGACGAACCAACCAACGACTTGGACATCAACACCTTACGCGCCCTAGAAGAAGGTCTTGAAAATTTTGCGGGCTGCGCGGTCATCATCTCTCACGACCGTTGGTTCTTGGACCGACTTTGTACGCACATTCTGGCTTTTGAGGGCGACTCTCAAGTATATTGGTTTGAAGGAAACTTCTCCGATTACGAAGAAAACCGCCGCAAGCGTCTCGGCACCGACGCCACTCCGACGCGTATCAAATACAAAAAATTGATGGCCTAAAGATTCTGCACTTCCCGAAAGCTTAACGAAAAGTTATCGCTTTCGGGAAGTCTAAAAGTAAAGGCCTGTCAGCGTTTTTATTTTTTCGCCTCTTTCCACTTTTTCAATTCGCGCTTCGTCATTTCTTGCGTCACAATGCTTTCTGGGAAATCAGACGTATAAAAAGCCCCTGTTGAAGAACCACTCCCGCAGGATGGGTTGTGGTATTGAAAGGGGGAATTAAGTAGGTGAAAGAATGGGCGTCAGTAAAAGCCTTTGCTTTATCTAAATAGTAAACCGTAAATTGCGCAAGGGTACTTCCTTCAAAAGTATCATCAGCCACAATACCCAGCGGCTGCCCCGCTTCCACGGATTGGCCCGGTTTTACCCTAATTGTACCCATTTTGAAGCGGTTGTAGCGTCCAAAGGTGCCATCTTGGTGGAAGATTTCGACAAAACAGGATTAAAAGCGTACGTGGCATAAGGATTAAAACAGATTGTTTAGGGGATACCGTTACATTTTAGGATTGCTACTTTGTCAGAAACGCGCACACCCGCTTCACGGTTTCATCCAATGTTTTGTAGTCAATGCCCAGGGCTTTTTTAATTTTCTGCCCGTCATAAACAAGTTTGGTTTGGGCCGTTTTGGCCGTTTCTTTGGTAATAAGCGGTTTGCTGCCCGTGAGCCACGAGCGAAGCGCTTCCACCCGCCAGATGGCCTCAGCCATAAAAAAAGATACTGCTTTTGAAGGCGGTTGCTTGCCAAAAGCCATGGCTATTTTGGTAAACAACTCCCGATAGGTCACGTGCCCAGCACTCAGGATGTAGCGTTCATTTTTGATGTCAGAAAGCAACAGCTTTACCATTGCCTCCGTTACATCTTCTACGTCTACAAAGTTGATGAGCCCTTCAGTGTAATATTTTTTTTCATCGTATACGTATTTAAACAACTGCGTGCTGCTGCGTTGCCAATCGCCTTCCCCCAATACCATGCTTGGATTGACCACTATCGCCGCCAGTCCCTCCGCTACACCCCGCCACACTTCCAGTTCGGCCAAATACTTGCTTTTACCGTAGTTTGAATTCAGCGGTGATTCTTCCCATTTTTGATTTTCGTCAATCACGGTCACACCCCCTGGGGCTACCTTGTTGGGGTCGGGCCTTCCCAATGCAGCTACCGAGCTGACAAAGGCAAGTTTTTTGATTCCTTCTTCCAATGCCGCGTTGACAACGTTGGCGGTTCCGTTTACGTTTATATCGTACATTCGGGTACGGTCACGGGGAATAAAAGAAACAATCGCGGCAGTATGAATGGCGTATGTCACTCCCGCAAAAGCTTTTTCAAGCGATAGTACATCCAACACATCCCCTTCAATCCATTCAATCTCAGGCTGAATATCTTTTACTAAACGCATATCGCTGTCGGGGCGTTTTAATCCCCGAACCTGATAGCCTTCTTTCAACAAACGACGAGCCACGGAGCTACCAATAAGGCCATTTGTTCCTGTTACAAATACAATCGGATTAGAATCAGTCACGTGTTTCAAGTATTAAGCAGTTTGGTTATTTTTAGCAGCGCAAAGGTAAAGAATCTGGGTCCACATCGGCTTATCTTTCTCGGGATTGATGATGGGTTTCGTAAGAATACGCAAAAAGTGTCAGCTCCCATCTGTGAGACTTTCTACTATTTTAAGTAACTTTCCGCCCATTTTCAGAAAGAGAACAAAAGCAAGGTCTAAAAACATCGCGGTAATTTTAACAGTTTCAGCCGTTTTATTCGTTTTTACCCTTACACTCTAACCAATAAATTAACTGATTTTTATAATGAACTTTTTTGCATCGTTGAAAGAGGCTTTGACTGAGGGGGTGATAAGTCAAATTGCAGCACACAAACAAGAAAAACCCGAGAAGATACAAAAGATTTTTGACGCGCTGGGCGTCGCTCTTGTGGGAGGGTTAATCAAACGGGTGACTACGGAATCCGGCATGAAACTCGTCTACAACCAAGCGCAGAAAATTGAATTTGGCCCCGAACATATCGAAGGTATTTTGAAAAATGAGGCTGAATTTGAAAAGCTAAAAGCCGTCGGAGAAAAAGACTTAAATACGGTACTGCCTGGTCTCAAAAGTGCCATCATCAGTATGGTGTCTAAATATGCTGGAACCCAAAATTCGTTGGTTGCTTCGCTGTGCGGCGTAGCTATGCCCATCGTGATGTCGGTCATTAAACAAAAAATAACCGAGAAAAAACTGGATGCGGAGTCGCTCGCCGCTTATATGGGCGACCAACGTGAAGAAATGCTCAACGTACTTCCCGATTTGAATGACAAGCTGATTGAAACAATGGGTATCCAATACCTGCTGCAAAATTTTTCGGTTCCGCGTACCGAAGAATCAGGCGTGGTATCCAGAGGAACAGGCACCGAAAAAGGGAGCACATCTCAGCCATTCTTGGTAGGAGTTGATATGCAACAACAACCTGATTATCAACCTTATCTAAAGTGGTTTGGCATCGGAGCGCTGGTCATTGGGGGTATTGGGGTAGGGCTTTATTTCTGGAATCAGCGCCAGACTGCATTGGAAAATAGTGCTTCTGAAACCTACTCCACCATGATTGAGGCACGAACCATTCAGGAGCCGCCCGTTACCCAAGATTCGGTTGTTAAAGATACCACAACGGCCGCAACAGCACCGCCCCCCGCAGCAGTCACGGCAAGCCCCATGTCGGCTTACCTCGAAAATGCCACTGCACCCGCCGGCAAAGTATTTAAGTTTGAAAATGTAGACTTTGAAGACAATACCACGCAACTGAAAGCTGAAGCTAATGCGCCTATCGCAGCATTGGCTGATTTGCTCAAAAAATATCCCAACGCGCAGGTAAAATTGGTAGGATATGCCAATGATGCCAAACAGCCCGTGACCAACAAAGTACTATCGGTCAAACGGGTTTTTGCCATCAAAGACATATTAATCAAATCAGGGATCAGTTACATCCGGATTGATGCCGAAGGGCGTGGGTCGGGCATAAGCAAAGACAGCCCGCCAACTCAAAAGCCATTGCGTGAAATTTATGTGCGTTTCGTGAAAAAATAATTGAATAAAAAGCTCAAAAAAAATGGAGAAGCAGTGTTTGTTTCTCCATTTTTTTTTGAGCTCGTGGCCATTCATCTTTAGCTCTATCTATTTTTTCTTCTCTTCAGGTAAGCGTCTATTTCCTCCAAGCTCAACGCGTTGAATGTCATCTCTTTGGTTAGACCGCCTTTTCTAGCTACGTTTACGCCATAGTGCATATCAAAATAGCCTTCTTTGTGGTGGGCATCAGGATTGATACTGAGCATTACCCCTTTGTCCATGCAGTACCTAATCCAACGCCAATCTAGATCCAAACGCCAAGGACTCGCGTTGATTTCAATGACCACTCCGTGGCGTGCACATGCATCAATAATGACTCTGTGGTCAATCGGATACCCTTCCCGGGCCAATAATAGCCGTCCGGTGGGGTGGCCCAATATGGTAGTGTACGGATTTTCTATCGCCGTCAACAAACGTCCCGTTGCTTTTTCGAGACTCATAGTGAGATTACTGTGAACCGACGCCACCACGTAATCAAAGGTTTGCAGTACTTCTTCTGGGTAGTCCAACGAGCCATCGCCGAGGATGTCCGACTCAATTCCTTTTAGGATTCTAAACGGTTTTGAAGCATTGGTAGACAACACCTGATTCAGGCGGTCAATTTCTTCGTGCTGCAATTTGACCCGGTCGGCTCGGAGGCCATTGGCATAACTTGCCGTTTGTGAGTGGTCTGCAATGCCCAGGTATTCAAATCCCAATTCCTGACAGTACCGCGCCATCACTTCTAGGCTGTGCTTCCCGTCTGAATATGTACTATGGTTGTGTAAAATTCCCCGCAGGGCATCCCACGTAATCAGGTCTTCATTGGTATGTTTTGTCAGCCACTCAAATTCCCCCAAGCCTTCACGCATTTCGGGCAATACGTACGGCAACCCTGCTTTTTGGTAAATAGCTTCGGCAGATTCTTCGCCTGAATTGCTGTAAGCTACTGCCAACAAAGAGGTTCCTAACGGCGTAGGCTGCCTTAAATGTGCTTCGGTGCTTTCTAAAATAAATCGCTCACTTGCAAATTTATCAGGATGTGTAAAAACAATTTCAACCTGAATTTCCAGCGTTTTTTTCTGCTCTACTTCTTCGCCCTGCGGTGGCAAATCGGTGGTAGTACTGCGGTCAACAATCTTGCCCCGCCACGTAAAAGGGGAAGATATTTTTTCATTTTGCAACAACCACCCTATTTCATTGATTTGGCGTATAGCCGCCACAGGCGACTCCGTACCGACCAGCAGCTGAATCGTTTCAACCGTTTCATTTTTACGCGCTACCTCTCCCGTTATCACCACATTTGAAAAGTGTTTTAGAAGTTCCTCCCTGATTAACTCAGCCAAAATTGCGCCCTTATCCATGCGCACCTTGCCCATTTGGCTTTGTAAAAATGCCATCGAAGCCAAAATTTTCTGCTGGGTCCCTTCGCCAAAGCCTTTCAATTTTGCAATTTGACCCGTCTCACACGCTTCTTGCAAGCCCGCAATGGTATCAATGCCTAGTTGCCGCCAGATTGTCCCGATTTTTTTAGCACCAATTCCTTTTATTTTAAACATGTCGAGCACTCCCACGGGTGTTTGAGCTATGAGTTGCTCCAACTCAGACAAGCGTCCAGTTTGCACGATTTCCTGAATTTTGGCCGCCATACTTTTCCCCACCCCTGGCAATTGGGTCAATGCCGCAGTCGACAACGTCGCCAATTCTTGGTCATTGAGCCGACTCAAGTTGAAGGCCGCCGACGAATATGTGCGTATTTTAAAAGTATCTGCATCATGCAGCTCAAGCAATTTGGTCGTCAGTTCAAGGATTTCTACGATTTCGTCGTTAGACATAACTAAAAAAGAATTAGGGATGGTTACTTATTAGAAGGTTTTAAACAACAAAAATATTTGTAAATAAACGCAGATAAGCCAAGCAAAAGAAAATTTCAGGGGCAAATAATCCCAAAAAAACAGGCAAGTTTCCCGCGACATTTTCTGTTATTGGTATTATTTAAATGACCTAAGTCGTTACCAAAAATAGAAATTCCTCTTTTGTAGTGTCCAATTGTGAGGCATGGATATTCATTTTGGGCGAAAAATCAACGACAATTACTCGATTTGGGCAAAAAACACCCCATTCAATGAATAATAATCCACGTAAAAGTAGCAGCAGCAGCATGGAATAGAATTTTATCAAACTATTGCATCACTATCACCCCGAAGATTACGTATGATATATCGCTTTACCTTTATTTTAACTCATGTTTCACTAATCAAACAATTACAATTATGGAAAACAATCAGCAAAACAAGGGTACATTCGCTTGGGTAGGACTGGTTATCATGACGTTGGCGGCGGGTGCATTCGGTTTTATGTACTTCGATCAAAAGGGCCAAACCGAAACAAAAGAGGTCGCGATTGTTGAAAAAGCAAAAGAACTCGCATTTACTCAAACGAAATTAGATTCGGTATCACGTAATTTAGACGCAAAAATCGCTGAAACACAACAACTTGGTGGCAACATAGAAGAGCTCATGAAAGTAAAGGCTCGACTAGAAACTGACAAAGCCAATTTGAAGAAAAACATGCGATTTGAGATTGGTAAATACACCGCAAAAATCAAAGAATACGAGCAATTCCTGGCCGATAAAGATGCCGAACTCGTAAAACTTAGAGAAGAAAACGGCGTATTGGCAGCAACAAATCAAAACTTAAGTACCGAAAACACGGGTCTTAAGACCGAAAAAGAAGCCTTGACCCAGGTAAAACAACAACTTACCGACTCTGTAATGACTTACAGCAGCCAAAATCGGGAATTGAGCGAAAAAGTTGCCATTGGCGCTGCGCTAAAAGCCGAAAATATCAAAGTGCTGGCCGTAACACCTAAAGGCAAAATCAAAAACGACGACAGCTATAAAGCAAAGCGCGTCGACAAAATCAAGTTGCAGTTTACTCTGCCGCCTAATCCATTGACGCAGCCTGAAGAAAAAGAGATTTATGTTCGTGTACTTGATCCAGATGGCGCCGTAATCTCTGACGAAGCTATGGGCTCGGGCAAATTCAACTGGAAAGGACAAGAGATGATGTTTACGACCAAAGACCGCGTAGCCTATCAAAATACAAATCAAATGGTTGAAATGACCTATGACAATGCACAACGCTTCCGCCCAGGCAAATACAGCGTGGAAGTATATTCGGAAGGATTCCGCATTGGCTCAAGCAATTTCACGATTAAATAATTCGACAAAGCAATTGACTCTTTAAAAAGCCTGATTCATCTTCTTGAAAGTCAAGTCTGTCAGAATGCGGTTGGGGAACTCCCAACCGCATTTTATTTTTGTTGCATCAGTCAACCGAAAACCAACAAACTGTTAATCATCCTAAAATACAATGGAAACCCAACGCGACCCCCAACTTTGGAAAATGGCTAAAGCAAGAGCTTCGTTCAAAAGCCATCTTTATGTGTACCTTTTTGTCAATGCTGGCCTTTGGGCGTTGTGGGCCTTCGGCATGATATGGAGCCAAGGCGATACCTATCCTTGGCCCGTATGGACATCTTTCGGTTGGGGTATAGGGCTTGTTTCTCATTATTTTTCGGCCTACACTTATAGCGAAAAAAACATGGTAGAACGTGAATACCAGAAGCTTTTGAAGAAAGACTGACACCTTTAACCCTGCTTTTAGATGCAACCTCGTGACGAAAAGCTCTGGAGAATCGCCAAGCGAAGGGCCCATTTCCAACGCGATTTAATGTCTTATCTGTTCACAAACACCATTTTAATCACCCTTTGGTACCTTACATCTGGCACCAAGAGTCATTTTTGGCCAGGTTGGGTACTCGTTTTTTGGGGAATCGGCCTCGTCACTCAATATTACCGAGCCTACATCCGCCCTCACGACGACGACCTCGCCGAACAAGAATATCAAAAGCTCTTGAAAGAAAAGCAGAATGGTTTATAAAATAGCTCAATATTCTACCATTCAATCTCTTGCAAACCTCTGGCCTTCAAATAATTATTTGCTTGACTAAAGTGATTATTGCCAAACCAGCCACCCGAGTTGGCCGACATCGGCGAAGGGTGTTTGGATTTTAGCACAAAATGTTTTTTGGGGTCAATAATCCTGCCTTTGTCCTGGGCGTACCTTCCCCACAGTAGAAAGACCAACCCCTCTTTATCGTCGTTTAAATGCCGAATGACGGCATCCGTGAATTGTTCCCAACCGTGGCCCTGATGAGAGCCTGGCTTGCCTTCCTGCACGGTAAGCGTGGCGTTGAGGAGCAGAACTCCCTGCTCGGCCCACCGTTCTAAGTTTCCACTGCGCGGAAAAGGCTTTCCCAAGTCATTTTGGATTTCTTTGAAAATATTAATGAGCGAAGGAGGAATAGCAACACCGTCGTTGACCGAAAAGCAAAGCCCGTTGGCTTGCCCCCTACCGTGGTAAGGGTCCTGACCCAAAATGACCACTTTGGTTTTGTCAAAAGGGCATTTATCAAATGCATTAAACATCAGTTTGCCAGGTGGATAGATTTGGTGGGTTTTGTATTCTTGACGCACATACGCAACCAAATCGGCAAAATAAGGCTGTTCAAATTCGGTCTGCAAGCGAGCCTTCCACGAAGCTTCA
This sequence comes from Runella sp., assembly GCA_027486105.1. Lineage (GTDB taxonomy): Bacteria > Bacteroidota > Bacteroidia > Cytophagales > Spirosomataceae > Runella. The sequence continues at coordinate 12,790 of JAIXPV010000527.1, forward strand.
ATCTTGATATCCATATAAAATAATGACGGGTTTAAAATTTATGATCTAAAATGAACCTCTGCCTAAAACAGTACGGCTATACTGTTCGTTGTAAGCATTGAGATACTTTTTTGACAAAGATTTGGTTTTTTTAATGATTAAAACCTAATTTTGGTTATAAAGTTAGTAAAGCTTCATAAAACCATGACATCCGCGATTACAGAAGGCGTTCGAGTAAGCGTATTGACGCAATATCAGCCCGAATATTCGAGCCCGATGCAGGCCCATTTCGTATTTACGTACCGCATTACCATCGAAAATCACAGCGAGCATACAGTACAATTGTTGCGCCGGCACTGGTTCATCCACGATTCTAACGGCACCGTTAGGGAAGTAGAAGGCGAAGGTGTAGTAGGACAACAACCCGTACTTGAACCCGGCGAAGTTCACGAATACGTATCGGGCTGCAACCTACGTACTAGCATGGGCAAAATGGGCGGTACTTACCTGATGGAGCGCATCATGGACGGCAAGCAATTCAACGTAACGATTCCTGAGTTTACGATGATTGCCCCCTACCGTCTCAATTAGGCCTCATTAGATACCTGTCACAATCTCAATCACTGTGTAAAGAAAGCCGCAACGAAAAAATCTAATACACTGCAAATAAGCCATTTACCCTTGTGCAGTTTCCATTTGTCGGTTTTTCATTTTTCGGTTATTAAAACTCCCCAATTTTGTTCTTTCGTCCTATTTTTCGCTATTTTTTTGCTGCCCAAAACGAACACGGCCTTCATTCACCTTTTGTATTCGATCTCTATCTAAATACAATCAAAAAAGATACTTTAAAGCCCAGTTTTGAAGCCATTGAGGCCCTTCGCACTGAAATGCTTCAAAGTCGTGAGACCCTCTCTATCACCGATTTTGGGGCGGGTTCAAAGGTGAACGCTTCTCCCGTTAGGGAAGTGCGCGACGTGGCGAAACACTCAAAAAAATCGGCTCAGTTGGGGCGACTTTTCTACCGGCTGATTCAGCGTTTTAATTATTCCACGATTTTCGATTTGGGAACATCATTGGGCCTGACTACCCTCTACTTGGCATCGGCTAAGGCTGATGCGCACATTTTTACTTTTGAAGGATGCCCCGAAACGGCCAACTTAGCCCGACGTAATTTCGAAAGAATTGACGCATTGGCCCCGATCGAAATGATTGTTGGAAATTTGGACGAAACCCTGAATGCCCAAGTAGCCGCTACCCCTAGCATCGACTTTGCCTTTTTTGACGCCAATCACCGGTACGAGCCAACCGTCCGCTACTTCGAAACCTGCCTGCCCAAAGCCCACGAAAACAGCCTCTTTGTATTTGATGATATTCATTGGTCTCCTGAGATGGAAGCCGCTTGGCTGTACATCACCCAACATCCGTCCGTTACGGTCACTATTGATTTATTTTCGGTCGGGCTGGTTTTCTTCCGAAAAAAACAACCCAAACAAAATTTCGTATTGCGTTGGCGATTTTGGCGATAGGTTTGCTCTTTTAAAAATCCTATCTTAATTTGCAGAGCAATTATTAGCAGGCTAATACTTTAACCCTTTGTATGATTACCTCATGACTCACCCTTCCGATTCTCGTGCCTATTTTTTCAAAATTGATACCACCATCAAGAAAATCCGCAACGTATTACAAAAACGTTTCAACGATTCTGGGTTTGATTTGACGGTAGACCAATGGGTATTGATTGACCACGTAGCCAGAAACCAAGGAATAAGTCAAAATATGTTAGCCGAACTCACCACCAAAGACGCCCCCACGGTGACGCGTATTTTGGATTTGCTTGTAAAGAAAGGATTAGTAGAACGGCGCATGTCGGACGAAGACCGGCGTAAATTCAACATTTTTTTGATGCCCGAAGGCACCAAAACATTCGAGATGGTTTTGCCCGTGGTCAAAGAAATCCGTCGTCAAGGGTGGGGAGAACTTAACGAAGAAGACTACGCCCATTTTGTTAGAATTATGGACTCTATCTATCAGAATTTCAGCGAATAACTTTTTTTACTAGGTTTCTATTTTTCGGCCCAAAACCACCATTACGCCAAAAAGAAGCACCACAAACACCAGCGCGGCCCGCAACCCCTGCGAGTCTGCCAGAAAACCAATGACTGGTGGGCCAAACAAAAATCCAAAGTAGCCCAGCGTACTTACCATGGCAAGTCCTACGCCATTAGGTAATGATTTGTTGTGACCTGCATTGCTGTAAATAATCGGAATAACGGTTGATAGCCCCAAGCCCACCAAAAAAAGCCCGCCGATGGCCACCCAAACGGAGGGAATCATCAACGCAACCACCAACCCGAGCATCGCTAAAGCAGAATTGGCCAATATAAGTTGCTTATCTCCAAAAATTGTTCGGATTTTGTCTCCTCCGAAACGCCCAATCGTCATAGCGGCCGAAAACGCCGATAAGCCCAGTGGGGCCATTGCAGCATTGGTTTGAAGCACATTTTTCAGGTAATTGGTACTCCAATCGGCCATTGCCCCCTCCCCCAACATGGCACAAAACGCAATAAGGCCCATAAAAAGCATGGAGCGGTCGGGTAGCCGAAAAGCCACGCCTTCATTCGACGGTTTGACCGTATCGGGAATCAAAAAAAACACACAACCCACCGCAATCACCAAAGCCCCCGCCGAAACGACCGCAAAGTGAAACGTAGTGCTAAATGGCACAAAAAAAGAACCACTCAATGCGCCAAGCATCATACCTACGCTGAAAATGGCGTGAAAAGAAGACATCATCAGGGCATTGTAGCGCTGTTCAATCGCCACCGCTTGGGCGTTCATTGCAACATCCAGCGCCCCCATAAACGCGCCGATTATGTAAAAGAAGACCGCTATATGCCATTTTAAAGATAGCAACGGAAACAAAAACAACGAACAACAAAACAACAAAAGGGACAGCGTTGTGGCAAATTTGCTACCGCGACGCGCAATGAGCCAACCCGTGAGCGGCATGGACGTAAGCGAGCCCAATGCTACACAAAGGAGCATCAGCCCTAAAGTGCTGTTGTTGAGCGAAAACAGCGTTTGAATACTCGGTAATCGGGTACTCCAATTGGTGTAGATAAATCCACAAATGAAGAAAATCAAACTGACGGATATTCGACTTGGAGGCATGAAGATGTAGGTTAAGAAAATGAAATTATAGTTTAGCGCCGCGCAGGAATTCTTCAATGCCCATGCGTTTTTTCCCTTCTAGTTGTAGCTCCTCAATCGCCAGCCAGCCATCACCCGTCTTGAAATGAAGGAAGGATTTATTATCGGTCACAAAATCTCCGATTTCCCGCTCACTGGATTCTTGATTGGCCACTGATGCCTTATACACTTTACAGGTTTTTCCACTCATGGTAGTCCAAGCAGTCGGGTAGGGCGATAATCCACGCACAAAGTTGCGAATAGCAGCCGCAGATTGCGTCCATTGGATTTGGCAAGTTTCTTTAAAAATTTTGGGGGCACTTTTCAACACCTCAGCCTCAGGTTGTGGGATTTGAGGATAATTACCTTCCTGTACAGCCCGCGCGGTTTTCACCACCAAATCTGCCCCTTTTTGCATCAAACGCTCGTAGAGTGTGCCTACTGTATCATCTTCGTGAATCGGCTCAGTTTCCTGAAAAATGATTTGACCTGTATCTATCTCGTGTTGTAGAAAAAAAGTAGTTACGCCCGTTTTCGTTTCGCCGTTGATGATGGCCCAATTGATGGGTGCCGCTCCCCGATACTGGGGCAAAAGCGACGCGTGGAGGTTAAATGTTCCTTTTGGCGGCATATTCCAAACGACTTCGGGCAACATCCGAAAAGCCACCACCACTTGCAAATCGGCCTGATAGCTCCGCAATTCTTCCAAAAAATCGGGGTTTTTAAGTTTTTCAGGTTGAAGAACAGGAATCCCCTGCGACAAGGCGTATTGCTTCACGGGCGAAGGCGTCAATTGCAAACCACGCCCAGCGGGTTTGTCAGGTGCGGTCACCACCGCTACCACATTTGAGCCATTTTCCACGAGCTTTTGAAGACTGCTCACCGCAAATTCGGGTGTACCCATAAAAATAATCCGAAGACTTGTCATAAGAAATTAATTTCTACGTTTAAAGTAGTACAATAAGGCTATTTTTTAGGATAAAGCCTTTGGGGATATTGATTTCAGTTGCAAATATTGCTAATTTTGCGATTCAATTCTCGACTATGAACCGACACGACGAATACTTTTCGGTCTTGCTGAAGAAGTGACAGATTCTACCATCCATTTGTAGAGCGGTCATTTCACCGTTCTTTTTTTTTGTCCATAGTACCGGAAATTTCTTTACCACTAACAAATATCCTTTAACAATTAACGTACAGTAAAGCAAAATGGCTAAAATACAGTACTACACCGAAGAAGGTCTCAACAAGCTTAAGGCTGAGTTGCAGGACTTAAAAACGCGGGGCCGACAAGAAATAGCAAGAGCAATAGCTGAAGCTCGCGATAAGGGTGATTTAAGCGAAAATGCCGAGTATGATGCCGCCAAAGAAGCACAGGGATTGCACGAAGCAAAAATCTCTAAGTTAGAAGAAGTCTTGGGCAATGCCCGCATTCTCGACGAATCGTCAATCGATACGTCGCAGGTAGCGGTTTTGTCTAAAGTCAAAATAAAAAACCGTAAAAACAACGCCGTTGTGACCTACACCCTTGTATCTGAGGAAGAAGCCGATTTGAAACTTGGTAAAATCTCCGTTGGCTCACCCATCGGCAAAGGTCTGCTGGGAAAAAAGGTAGGCGATCTAGCTCAATTTCAGGTTCCAGCTGGAGCCATGGAGTTTGAAGTATTGGAAATATCAAGATAGACCTCAAAATACCCCAGCTTCGTGCTGGCATAGATTTTGAACTAAAAGTGGGCAGGCTGCAAAGAGCTGCCCACTTTTTTTATTCCCAAACAAAATTTCTTATTTTAGATAATCAGTTTCAAAAACAACCCATTTATTCATTTTTTTTGTCAAATGCTGCCAAATATAATTTGGCTAACGGTGATTTATAGATTTTTACTGTGTTTTCACATAAAATTACTTTAAAAACACACATAGTGAAATCTTAAAATAATTAAATATATTCTATAAAAAATTATGATAAATGGATTTTACTTACAAGATTTGCTCCACAAAGCGCGCTTATTGAGTAATATCGCTAAGTATTCCAAAATCAGAAAAAGTAAATGAATTATCAGCCACCGGTATATTTGACCCCTCATTTATACATGACCAACGAAGAAGTTGCGATTGTAGATGGATTGGTAGACCATCAGGAAATGCCAAAACAATTTGATTCAAATCGAGTCATTACTTATTTTGAAGGGCAAGATTTTTGCCTTGTCCTCTTCTTTGCAGACCTCAAAGACCGAGGCTTTCAGAAGTATGTTGTCAGTGATTTTTCGGTGAATGTCGAAGAAATGTGTATGCTCTCCAATTCGCTGACAAAAATGATTGAAGAAGGCCTTAATGTGCATCTGCTGAGCCAAGCCAAAAATCGCGTCGATAACATGATTCACATGTCAGGCACTTTTCGGGCGTTGTTTGGAAAAAAAAAAGCGGAAGAAACCGACGATTGGTAAACTACAAAACGTCGAAAGTTAATTAATGTCGGCGAGGTTTTGAACTGTGAACGTGGGCGAAGTTTAAAACCTCACCCACGTTGAATAATTATACATTGAAGCGGAAGTGCATGATATC
>JAIXPV010000102.1 GCA_027486105.1 Runella sp.
TACTCATGGGCAAGCCCACGATTTGGCTGCGCCCCACTACCACACAGTGTTTACCGGCCGTTTCTATTTTGTAACGTTCGAGCATTTCCAAAATTCCATAAGGAGTTGCTGAAATGTAGGCGGGCAAGCCCTTACACATCCGGCCCACGTTGATAGGATGAAAACCATCCACGTCTTTTTCGGGTGCAACTGCTTCCATGATTGTATTTTCTGAAATATGCGCTGGAAGTGGCAACTGTACGATAAAGCCATCGACATCTTCGTCGAAATTCAAATCCTGAATGTGCGAAAGCAGCTCTGCTTCAGAGGTGGTATCGGGCAGACTGATGAGGGTTGATTTAAAACCAATTTCCTCACAACTTTTGATTTTTGAAGCTACATAAGTTTCGCTTGCGCCGTTATTGCCCACTAAAATAGCCGCCAAATGCGGGGTTTTTCCACCGTTGGCTTTGATTTTATCTACTTCTACTTTGATTTCTGCTTTTACTTCCGCAGAAAGTTTTTTACCGTCTAATAGTTGCATTGGATGATATATTGAAGACGCAGAAGACTTCTGCTTACTTTATTAAATAACAAAATCTTGAGTGAATGTACCCCTGTTTGGTCTAGTCAAATTCAGGAGTCAGCTAAACCACCGCTCATCATCCGAGTAGTTTCATAAATACTCTTTCAACAATTTCTCTTTCAACACCGTCATGCCCACCGTGGCTTTTTCCTGAATAAACGTCACGTATTTGGTGCTACCCGACATTTCGGGGGTTTGGGGGTCTATCACAAAAATCGGCACCCTAGGAGGTACGTAATATACTAATCCTGCCGCCGGATATACCACTAACGACGTGCCAACCACGATAAAAATATCAGCTTGTTCGGCGAGTTCAACGGCGGGTACCATCATTGGAACCTCTTCTCTAAACCACACAATATTGGGCCGAAGTTGACTTCCTAGTTCACAGGTATCGCCTAATTTCAGCTCCCAGCCTTTCACATCGTACACCAGCGAGGGGTCTTTAGTACTACGCGACTTGTACAATTCACCGTGTAAATGAAGTACCTTGCGTGAGCCTGCTTTTTCGTGAAGATTATCGACGTTTTGGGTAATGATTTGAACGTCAAAGTATTTTTCTAGTTCTGCCAAAATCAAGTGTGCGGCGTTGGGCTCGGCCTCTAACCCCTGCTTACGACGTTCATTGTAGAAATCCAACACCAATTGGGGATTGCGACGCCAGCCTTCTGGGGTGGCTACGTCTTCAATGCTGTGCCCTTCCCACAGTCCATCCGAATCGCGAAATGTTTTAATACCGCTTTCCGCGCTGATTCCCGCGCCCGACAGGACGACTAGCTTTTTTTTGTTCGGCATAAGTTTCCTCTACAAAACGTTGTAAAAATGGAGTTACCTGCGCATAGAATGCGGCGGGGTTGTCTAACCAAGGGAAATGATGGGCCCGGTCAATCAAACTGACTGTGACATTAGGCATCGATTTTTTCCAGAAATTCACCAATCTACTGAGATCATAACGCTGTCGCGATACAACCACCAGCACAGGTACGTTCCTTTGTCGTAGTGCAGTAATACAATCAAGCGGGTTAGGAACAAATTTAGTACTTACCCGGCTTTTAATCCCTACATTACGTACTTTTTCGTATAAAAAATCGGCAGCAATGGACTCATGAAGTGTATCATGTACGTAAGTAGCTGCCTGAAATGCCATAATCGCTCTGGCCCGCGCCAAAGAATCCGTGGGCATAATTTGCGTTTGGAGTTGATGCTGCAACCCTTCAAAACGCCGATTGATCACGTCCTGCGATAACATTCGCGAAAAACCGTACTCTTCGTAATTATCAAAATAACTATTGGCCATCACGGGCTTCGATTCGGTCATGGCAGTGGGGTTGATAAGCACCAATTGCGCCAAGTGGTTTCCTGCCTGCGAAGCATAAGCACAGGCAATTTTAGCTCCGAAGCCGTGTGCAATCACCGACCATTTGGGAATCCTCAACACCATGCGAAGGGCTTCAATATCAGCCACCGCTTTCGTAAAGTTAATCGTTGAATCATTGATAACGGGAAAACGGCTTTTGCCCGTAGCACGTGGGTCGTAATAAACCACCCGGTTGGTTTCCGACAATTTTTTAATCAAGTCTTTTAGATAGCCCGACGAATTACCCGCATCTCCTACGACCAGCACGTGGCTCCCCCTCCCGACGATTTTGAAATATAAATTGGCGCCACTATTACAGATTGCCCAACCTTCGGTTTGGGCTTTTACTAGAAACGACACCAAAAATAGGACAACAAAAGGAAGTATATTTTTTCTCATTCATTCGGGATATTTTTTGAGAGAAGATTTCAGAATTGACAAGTTTAAAATGTTATCAATCCTGAAACCGTCACTGACCGTCAGGGTATGACTACTGATTCAACTCGCTGATTTTCTGATAAATCATCACTTGATTAGAAGCAACTTTGGCAAATCCCCGCACATCGTCACCCGTCCAAGCGTTGTTCATCTCACCATAACTTCCAAACACTGGCGACATCAAATCATAACTTGATTCAATGCCTTCCACATAAAAACGATAAGGTGCCAGCGTAAGGTGTACTTTGCCCGTTACGTGCTGTTGGGTATCGGCTAAGAATGTCTCAATATTACGCATGACAGGCTCCATGAACTGACCTTTGTGCAGCAGGCTACCGTACCAGTTGGCCAATTGTTCTTTCCAATACAATTGTTGTTCGCTCAGCACGTGTTTTTCGAGCGTGTGGTGTGCTTTTATAATAACCAATGGCGCGGCCGCTTCAAAGCCTACGCGTCCTTTGATACCAATGATGGTATCTCCCACGTGAATATCGCGTCCGATTCCGAACGGTGACGCGATTTCGGCCAGTTTTTGGATGGCTTCCACGGGTGAATAAGTCGTATCGTTGATTCCAACCAATTCTCCTTTTTCAAA
>JAIXPV010000658.1 GCA_027486105.1 Runella sp.
GAAAAGTAAAAATACTAAAAAGACGTAATCAATAGCAGTGATTTTATGGAAAGAATATTTGTCAATCCATACACACTGGCAAAACGGCCTAGCTCGATATAACAGAACTAGGGCAAAAAAAACATAATACTTTTAGTGCTTCTCATTTAGTCTTCAGAATAAGACTGTAAGAAATCAACTAACTGGGCAAAAGCCCGAGAGCGATGGCTTATTTTTCCTTTTTCCTCAATCGACATTTCCGCAAATGTTCGTTCGTGGCCATCTGGAACAAAAATAGGGTCATACCCAAATCCTTGGCTTCCGCGTTGTTCTTTCAGCAACTGACCAGTAATAATCCCTTCAAATTGATAGACCTTACCCTGAACAACCAACGTAATAACGGTCTTGAACCGGGCGCTTCGGTCAGACGCTGATTTTAGCTCTTCCAATACCCGCGCAATGTTGCCCTGAAAATCTCTTGAACCACCATAATAGGCTGAATGCACTCCCGGCGCACCGTTGAGGGCGGTAATTTCCAACCCTGAATCGTCGGCAAAACAATCGATACCGAAATGCTCCCAAACGTATTCGGCCTTTTGACGGGAATTACCTTCAATGGTTTCGGTGGTTTCGGGAAGTTCTTCCTCACAACCAATTTCTTTCAATGTTTTGAGCGCAAAGGTTTCCCCTAAAAGCGCCTTGATTTCTGCCAGTTTGTGGGCATTGTTGGTAGCAAAACAGAGTTGCATAAAATTGAAAATAAAAAAAGCGACGCTAAGGCCGCTTTTAGTAAATTAATTATTTTCGTTTGGCTTCTATTTCAAAATAAAGCGGCGAATAGGCAGGAATTTTTCCAGCACTCCCCTGTACAGAATAGCCAAGTGCCGATGGAAAAATGACAATAGCTTTCTCACCGAATCGGAGCTTTGCTACCCCGTCGTTAAAGCCTTTTACTACTCCGCCAGAGGCATTACCCGTTGGATCTACCACACTTACGTCGATTGTTCCAGAATCAAACTGTACTCCATTACGAATCAATTTTCCGGTGTAAGTCACACTGACGGTGGTATTAACGGCAATCAATGCGGAGTCGGGATATGATTTTGTTTTTACAAATCGAAGGCCATTCGTTGGATTTTTTTCCAAGCCTTGGATTTTGTTTAATGCCACAAAATCTTCAATTTGCTCTTCTTCAGTCCGAACCTTAAGAATATCTAAATCGTATCGAATTGGAATATATAAAGGTGCCAACAGCGATACGTCCCCCGTTCCTCTCAGCGACCACGGAACAAAAAGCGAGACCTTATCTCCTTCCCTGATTTTTTCCTGTGGTGCCGCTAAAAGTTCTTCAAATGAAGGCACTGGATTGAAGCGGTAGGTCATTGCATACCCTGCCGCCGTGATATCGTTGGAATTAAAAGAGCGAATATACACATCGTTTATCCCTACTTGGCTACTATCGACGATAGCGCCGTCTAGGCGTCGGGCAATGTAACGAAACGTAATCTCATCGCCTATCTGCGGTTTTTGAGCATTCGGATTTTTATTCAGGATACTGAAATACAACCCATTACGAAGGCTATCGGCCTGTATGTTGTTAGCAAGCAGATAGCTCCGTATTTCCGCTTTATTGTCGCGTGTTTTACGGTCTTGAAAGGCTTCCTCGGTTTGCTCGCAAGCTACAATCGTAACAGCTAAGCTTACTACTGCTAACCCTAAAATTAACGTCCCCCTCATTCTGGTTTATTAAATAATTTGTAATTAAGTGATTTTGTAAAAGTGATTAGTGAGAGGTGGTTTGTGGGTGCTGCCATTCAAAAAACGACTCACTAATCACTATTCACTATTCACTAACAACTATTTATTGTTGCTTGGGCGCATTTTTAACATCCACAAGTTCAACGTCAAATACCAATACTGAGTTTGGCGGAATAGTACCCGGAGAACCTGCCTCACCATAAGCTAAGCTTGATGGGATAATGAAGGTGCTTTTACCACCTTTTTTCATGTTCATGATTCCTTCTTCCCAGCCTGGAATAACCATTCCTTGGCCAATTGGAAAATCAACGGGTTTGCCACCACTCTGTGGATTTTTATAAGAACTATCAAATTCTTTCCCATCCAACAATTTTCCAACGTAATGAACCGATACCATATTGCCCGCCACAGGCTTAACTCCATTCCCTTCTTTAACAATTACGTAATTTAACCCTGATGGCGTTTCAATGGTTTTTAAGGAGTTTTTAGCCACGTAGTCATCAATGATTTTAGCGTCCACTTTTACCTGTCCTTCTCGAGCGGCGGCCTGTCCTTTTTGGAATTCCTGCTCGTTTTGCACTTCAAGGACTTTTACCGTAAACTGTATGTCTGTTCCTTTAGCAATGCCTGGAGGCAAAGGTTGCATCATGCGCGTGAAGAGCGAGTCTGCACTTACAAAAAAGGAAGCGCTGTCGCCTTTGGCAAGCATAGCCAAACCTTCTTCAAAAGAACCTTTGAACGGAGGCGTTTGGAGCATCACTTGAAGAGGGCGCCCTTCCTTATAGGTATCCCGTAACACAGAGTCACGGCTGTTTTTCAGCACCAATTGTACTGTCAATATATCACCGATTTTGGGTTTGCGACCATCCCCTTTTTGGTCATGAATTTGATATTTTAGGCCTGTATCGCTTACACTGACACGATTGTTACACGCAGCAAGCAAGGCTCCCGCCGCAAACAAAGAAAGTATTGATTTAAATTTCATGAAATGAGTGCTCTTGCACAGTTAATTGTTATGCGTTATTTATGATTGATTTTATTGATATTTAATGCTTAATTTAGGTAAGGTATTGACAACCAAACTATTTCTCAACGTTTAAAAGTTGGGTTTGGTATTCGGGCAAGATGGATAAAAACAAATTTACCGTTTCTGATAAGCTCGTACTTGTACGTCCGCCCGATGCGTTCTTGTGCCCTCCACCTGAAAAGTATTTATTGGCCAGTTCGCGAACTGAAAAATCTTGTACCGAACGAAACGACAGTTTTATTTCATCCCGACGCTCAATGAGTAATACAGACATTACAACGTTTTCGAGTGAAAGACCAAAATTGACAATGCCCTCCGTATCTCCAATTTCGGAATTAAAACGTTTGAGTTCCTCCAGTGAAAGGGTCATATAAACGGTGCGGTATTCAGGTAGCCAAGTAAGTTTTTCCGACAACACGTACCCCAGCAGCCGGGTTCTCCCCAATGAATTATTGTCGAAAATAGCCCGATGCACATAGTTTGTATTTAAGCCTGTTTTCATCAAATCGGCCACCGCTAAGTGTACTTCTGGCGTAGTGTTACCATGCCTAAAAGAACCCGTATCGGTCATGATACCTGCATACAGACATTCTGCTATGGGTTTATCTACCAACTCAGCATCACCCATTTTTTTAATTATTTCCCAAATATACTGAGCAGTTGCGGCTTTGGTGGTGTCTGAAAACTCAAAATCGGCAAAGGGCTCGGGCTCCAAATGATGGTCAATCAATATTTTAGTTGCCTCCGAGCTTTGCGCCAAACTGCCCAAGCCTTTGATTCGATGCAATGCGTTGAAATCTAAACAACAGATGACATCTGCTTCCTGTAAAAGTTTTTTGGATTGAGCAATCGTCTGCGCATTCTGATCAAATGTAATCACTTCGGCATAGTCGGGCATCCAACGCAAATTTGAGGGGCATTCATTAGGAACAATAACCGTAGCGGCGTGTCCTTTTTTTTGAAGGTACAATTTCCAACCCAACGACGACCCAATCGCATCTGCGTCGGGGTTTTGGTGGGTTAGAATCACAAAACGTTTTGAATCCGAATTAATAAGCTCGTAAAAGGCGTTCCACTGTTGCATAGCTTGCAAAGTTAGTAACTTTCGTGGAAATGTTTCCGAAAGCCGTATAGACTTCCTAATTTTGAGGCGTATTTTAGAAGGACAGCCACGTTATTTTGTCCCACGTTATGTACCTAACCAATAGGGTTCTGGTATGAAGCAGCTATTATTGGCTGCTTAAAAATTGTTTTTAACTACAAAAGAACCAACAAATGACGACTAACCGAACATTTACGATGATTAAGCCAGACGCCGTAGCGGATGGTAACTCAGGGGCGATTCTCAAATTAATTGAAGAAGCAGGATTCCGAATTGTAGCGTTGAAAAAGACGCTGTTGACCAAAGAGCGTGCGGGTGAGTTTTATGCGGTGCATGCTGAGCGGCCTTTTTATAATGACCTTTGCAACTATATGTCATCGGGTCCTATTTATGCAGCCATCTTAGAGAAGGAAAACGCAGTTGCAGACTTCCGTACTTTGATTGGAGCAACCAACCCTGCCCAAGCAGCGGAAGGAACCATCCGAAAATTGTTTGCCAAGTCTATCGAAGCAAACGCCGTTCACGGCTCTGACTCCGACGAAAATGCTGCCCTAGAAGGTAGCTTTTACTTCTCAAAAACGGAACAATTTTAATATTTTTTAAGTCAATTTATATCCCAAAAGGCCTCGTTTATAATGGGGCTTTTTTATTGTAATATCCGTGAAACACCAATTTTATAGTCATTTCACGGATAAAAAAGTAGGATTCACGGAAAATATTTGTGTTTTGGGTATACCTTAATGTATCTTCATACCAAACCGCTTGAACTATCCTCAAAAAACGACTATGAAAAACAATGAAATGAGAATTCGCAAACTTGACTCTTCTGTATTGGTAGCAAAAGAGGAACCATTTTCCTGCGAGGTATTAAGTAAACTTTTGGAACGAGAAGGATTTGATGTAGTTGGACGTGCCAATGAACTCGATGACCTAATCCAAAAAATCCACACCAAAAAGCCAAAGTGCGTTATTGTTGAAGCAAATTTAATTGGCAAAGAAACCAATCATCTGTTAAAAGAACTTTCAGAATCGTCAAGCCCTCCCAAACTGGTTCTTTACTTCAACAACTCTAATTCAAAAGAATTGACCAAAGCTTTAGATGCCAATTTTCAGGGATATTTGTATTCGGAAGACCGTTTGGAAGAACTCTACAAATGCCTCATTTACATTCAGACGCAATCAAAATACTACAGCGACGGATTCAAGGATTTAATCAAGAAACAGGGCCTTAACGAGATTGACAGCGATACGCAGCAAAAGCTAAAAACATTAACCAATCGAGAGAAGCAGATTCTTTATTTAGTAACAGAAGGATTAACGGGTTATGAAATCTCTGATTCACTTTGTATTAGCTATCGAACACTAGCCAATCACAAACAGAACTTAATCCATAAGCTAGGACTTTCTAGTAACCGACAACTACTGAAATTTGGGTTACAAATCAAATCTCATATCAACACGTTATGAAATAAAAAAAGCCATTACCTACTCCGGTTGGCAGCAAGGGCATCTTTGAAGGCAGGAAAACGTTGCCGAGACATCATCATCTCTTTGATCTCAGCGGCGGTTTTGATATAAACAATATACTTACCTTTTTCCCAGTAAATATAGCTATCAAGATGGTCCAGATTAATGATATAGCTACGGTGAACCCTGAAAAAATGTAGTGGATCTAATTCTTCTTCTAAAACAGATAGGGGTTTCATGACTCGAAAACGTCCCTTTGGATGTACGACGTAATACCGCTCTTCATCTGTCTCAAAGTAATAACATTCCTCTAGTTTCAGATAAACATCTCCTGTACCCGTCTTGGCTTCAATGACTCGCGGGTACACTTCTTTTTTTTCAATTCCCACTTGTGGTAGCGAAGTGGTTGAGGGTTCTATTGGTATAAAAACGGTAGTAGCAGGAACAATCGGAGGAATGTTTACCTGAGAAGAAGCACCACTGTCTAAAGAATCTTTTACCGATGCGGCATTTACTAAGATATA
>JAIXPV010000346.1 GCA_027486105.1 Runella sp.
CTACGGCACCTTTGCAGCTAATGAAGATTTCTCTAAACAAAAAGTGGCTGAAACAGGCAAAAAAGAAGCCTTTTCTTGGGAAATTCTGAAAGACAACAACAACTTCGCTTACATCTATAACGGAAAATACACCGCTGCCACCGACGGTGAATACACTTTCAAATTACAAGCGGCCGGAAATGCTTACCTCAAAATTGATGGCAAAGATGTAATCCCAGCAGAATCAAGAAATGCGCAACGACAAGGAAAAGTCAACCTCACAGCGGGAGTGCATAACATAGAAGTTTTCAACAGTAAAACCGAAGGCTACATGCGGCCAGGTTTAGCGGTAGCAGTATATGGTCCTGGTTTTAGAGAAATGTCTTTGAGTACTGCCAGCTCGGTTACAACAGGTGGCGGGGTAGACCCCATTCTTGTGACGGCACCTACCAATACAGTTATGCGCAGCTTCATGGACTTCAAAAAGACCCCCGAAGCTAAAAGCATTCGTATTGTTCATGCGGTTTCGGTGGGAAGTCCTGCCAATCTACACTATACTTACGACCTCGACAAAGGTGCGTTATTGCAAGTTTGGCGTGGTGAATTCCTCGATGCTACCCCGATGTGGCACAGCCGTGGTGATGGTTCTTCGCGCCCTCGCGGTAGTGTGACACTATTGAACAATGAAATGTTTCTGGGAAAAATCAACGGGCAGTCGGCATGGCAGGCCGATACGACAGGCAGTGGTTATATTCCTAAAGGGTATGCACTAGATGAGACTGACGCTCCTACATTCAACTATATTGCATTCGGTTCGCCCGTCAGCGACCGCCTTTCGGTAGTAGACAACAAATATTTTGAAAGGGAAGTAAAATTGGCAAAACCCGTTGAAAACTTAGTAGCGAGAGTCGCCGAAGGCACCAACATTGAAATGGTTTCGCCGGGGCTGTACTCCGTAAACAACAAATCTTATTTTATCCAAATAGCCGATAAATCGATAGTGCCACAAATCAGAAATGTGAATGGCGGGCAGGAGCTAATTGTACCCGTAACCAACGGGGCGATTAAATATGCCCTCCTTTTTTAAAATACAGTCCGCAGCATCATTACTTTTAAACCAACAGACAATCGAGCAATGTTTAGACAGACATTGCCCGACAACTCAAAATAATGACAATGAAAAAAATTGCTCAAATAGCCCTAATACTTTTGGCAACGCTGCCACTAGTAAAAGCGCAAGAATCTCCGAAAGAAGAAGATTTTTATAAAATCATTACCCCACCCATCCCAGAGGGAATTATACTGGAAGTCGGTGGCTTGATTACATTGCCCAACGGCTCATTGGGGATTTCAACGCGCCGTGGTGAAGTATGGATTGTAGATAACCCTACCAGTCGTACACCTTATTTTAGAAAATTCGCATCGGGCTTACACGAGATTCTCGGCCTTGCTTACAAAGATGGTTTTCTTTACTGTGCTCAGCGCGGAGAATTAACCAAACTCATTGATAAAAACGGCGATGGCAAAGCTGATATTTACGAAACCGTTCATTCCTGGGCTTTGTCGGGTCACTATCACGAATACTCATTCGGGCCCAAATTAGCCCCCGATGGCAGCTTTTTTGTAAGCGGCAACGTAGCATTTGGCGACGAAGAATGGTGGAGAGGCGAAAGCCGGGTTCCAGGTCGTGGTTGGATTTTTCGTATTACTCCCGACGGTAAATACGAACCCTACGCCACAGGTGTCCGCTCACCAGCTGGTATCAGTATGATAAAAGGCGAACTTTGGTACACCGACAATCAGGGAGATTGGATGGGAACAGGCGGTATTTTCCCAGTTAAAAAAGGTGGATTCATGGGCCACCCTGCTGGATTGAAATGGGCGGAATTGCCAAATTCTCCCGTAAAATTAACCGAAAAACAATTTTTTGCCGAACGAGATAACCGTCAGGAAAGAGATGCCAACAACCGTGCAATCAAACCCGAAAATACCCGTAACGAAACACCCCAGTTTTTGTATCAGTTGAAAGAAAAATATGACATGGTGCAGCTTCCCGCCGTTTGGCTGCCTTACGGTGTACATGGTGTTTCAACCGCCGAGCTAATCATGGACGAAACCAACGGCGATTTTGGGCCGTTTACGGGCCAAGTTTTTGTAGGCGACCAAGGCCAAAGCAACATTATGCGGGTAGTTCTTGAAAAAGTAAAAGGAGAATACCAAGGTGCCTCAATTGGTTTCCGTAGTGGATTTCAGTCGGGCGTGTTGCGGATGACTTTCGCCAAAGACGGTTCCATGTTCGTGGGTGAAACCAACCGTGGTTGGGGTTCGGCAGGCGATGCCAACCAAGGCTTACAGCGTTTGGTTTGGAATGGCAAAATGCCGTTTGAAATGTATACGGTAAAAGCGATGCCCGATGGTTTTGAAATCGAATTTACGTTGCCAGTTGATCGTAAATCAGCCGAAGACCTTGATTCATATAAAGTGACCAGCTATCTCTACAAACACTATCCAGTTTATGGCAGCCCTCAAATTGACACAAAAGATGTGACGGTTAAAGGAGTAAAATTGTCGGAAGATGGTAAAAAAGTAAGAATCGTTCTGGATGGTATGCGTCAATATTTTGTTCATAAAATTCAACTTGAAGGGGTACGCGCAGCGGGCAATTATTGGTCATTGGTCCATCCAGATGCTTATTATACATTGAATAATATCCCTGACGGTGAGAAATTGAAAGTTTCAGAACTGAAAACGACTAGATCAGGCAAGGTAAAAGCAACCGTTACAGCGCCCGTGAAAGAACACGTTTCTCCCGACGGGAAAGATAAAGCACCCGCACCGACTTCTACTAAAACGGCTACAACAAAAAAAGCCCCAACATGGGAAGAAGTTAAACCGCTTTTGGCAAAAAACACTTGTCTTGCTTGTCACGCAACTGACAAAAAAGTTGTAGGACCGTCGTATATTGATGTAGCAAAGCGTAAGTATAGCGATGCAAAAATCGTCGAATTGATTTACGCTCCAAAGCCCGAAAACTGGCCAGACTATGCTACCCCAATGCCTGCTATGCCGCAAGTTCCAAAAGGAGATGCCTTAAAAATTGCCGCTTGGATCAATTCTTTATCGAAAAAATAATTTCGATTTTAGTATTTGCAGAACCAGCTTTCTAAGTTTTTGCTTTTGCCAAATACTAATTTAATTGACCGTTTTCTTATCATTTAAGTAAAGACCAGTGAATCCAAAGTCACTGGTCTTTCTGTATTCAAAAGTAGTTTGGGCATGTATTGTACCTTTTTTAAAGTACTGAGACCCGTAAGAAAGCCTTTTCCTAAAGGACTAAACGGCATAAAGCCAGTGCCCAATTCTTCGAGTGTTGGCAAAATTTCTTGTTCGGGCTCACGCCACCAAAGCGAGTATTCACTTTGCAATGCAGCAACAGGTTGTACCGCGTGGGCCTTGCGAATGGTTTGAACCCCCGCTTCAGAAAGCCCCAAATATCTGATTTTTCCTTTAGTGATTAAATCCTGAATGGCTCCCGCAATCTCTTCGATGGGTACAGCAGAATCTACTCTATGTTGATAGACTAAATCAATATACTCCATTTTTTAGTCTTTTTAGAGCTGCCTCTGCCACATTTCTGATGTTTGCAGGACGGCTGTCCATCTCCCACGCCGTTTGACCTTCTTTAAACCCAAACTTTGTAGCAATCACAACTTTATCCCGAAAGGGAGCTAGCGCTTCCCCTAGCAATTCTTCATTGGTAAAAGGGTCGTAGGCTTCGGCAGTATCACAAAAAGTTATGCCAGCATCAAACGCGGCATGTAGTAATTGAATAGTCTGTTTTTTGTTAATGGCGAGGCCTTATCAGAAACTAAGTCCCATGCAACCTAAGCCGATGGACGAAACTTCCAAATCGGTCGTTCCTAATCTTCGTTTTTGCACTGTATTAGATGGTTATATTTATTGTACAAAGGTAAATTTAGCCAATACGACAGCATAACGAGAAACAAACAATACATTACAAAAATCAAATACTCCTAAATTTCAGCGGACAGCCAAATATTCGTTTTTTTGGACCTTCTCCAATTAGCATTTGTATAGTTTTATACATTGATTCATGAAGAAAATTATACTTTGATTGATGTACAAGTTTTATTGACTAAAACGCTTGGTTTCAGGGTAGTTTTCGATGTTTGGAGAGGAATGGCAAAAAGTACAATCAGCCTTCCGTTTTTTTGTACTGGATATGAATGTGTATTGTCCTAAAATTAGTTGACCGTTTTTAGTTAATCCTGAAATATGTTTACCGTTTTCTTCTTAGTCCGAATTTAA
>JAIXPV010000175.1 GCA_027486105.1 Runella sp.
CGGAATCGAACCGCCGACACAAGGATTTTCAGTCCTTTGCTCTACCGACTGAGCTACATCACCGTGTCAGTCGCTTTTCCTATTGATTTGGGACTGCAAAGGTAGGGAAGTGATTTATATAACGCAACTTTTTTTGCAAAAAAATACGCATTATTTTTCTCAAAAAGTGCCTTTCTAAAGGTAACTGTACTGTTTTTCAGTTGTTAAGGAGAATATTTTTTTATTCTCCTCCCACAAAATCACGGTATAAGCTGCACTCTTCCAATATTTCTTTGGTGTATTGCGTGGTGGCGTATTTGCTACGCAGCAGGGCAAAGTACTTCCCAAGGCGCTTTTTTTCTTCGGCATTCATACGTTTTTGAAAAGCAGTTTGTTCGTCTTCTCCGTAGCCCAAATCACGTCCTTCATTGGCCTGATAGATAAAGAAGGCGCTTTGCTCGCACAGGGCGGCTCCAAAAGCGGCTTTAGCAGCCAATTCAGCGTCTTTGGTTTGCATAGCTTTTTCGAAGTACGTGCGGGCTTTGGTCATGACGTAGTAGTCCTCGCCCGACAAGTCGCGGGGGGGGTACATGTATTGGTATTCGGCGCTGCTTCGTTGCCGTTGCGAAAGTATCCAACTGTTGCCCCAATACCCAATGTTGTAGGCCCCGCAACCCAGCATGTAGGCCGCTTTGGCGTCGCCTTTTTTCATTTGGCTTTCTAGTTCCATCATACGTTTGGCAAACGTATCGGGGGTAAATGTATGTTTTTTGCTTTCGCCGTTGTCAGGATTCAAATGAAAGGGGTTTTCGTCGAAGTAAGTCGGAAAAACGGAGGTTTCGGCGGTCCAGTAAGTTGGGTTTATCTTCCCAAACGCCTCACTAGCTTTGGCGTATTGGTGTTGGACGAGGTATTTGCGGCCCAGTACTACGTACAAATAATCCGCGTCAACACCCGACAATTTCATCAAACGTTTATCAAAGTCGGTCGGAGTCGGAACTTGAAAGTATTTAATTACCTGTTCGATGGTTTCCGTTGATGCGCTGTCTTCAATGGCATAGCGGTCTTTATTGGTCGCAAAAATAGGAGAGTAATCCGCGTTTTGGGGACGCGACTGCCAACTTGCGGCGGCTTCCAACAAAAATGCTTTGGCTAAATGCGTGGCTGGAAATTCTTCGGATTTGTTGCCGCAGCTCGACAGAAAACCGCCCGATTTTTTGTCGTCGAGGGGTTGGCCTCGGTACATTTTGGCCAGAAGCCCGCAGGCGCGCGTGTAGGCATTAACCAGACGGAAATTGTCTGAGCCACCGAAAGCCTCCAGCATACCGATGGCCTGTGTTTCAAATTCGGGTGTGATGGTTTCTTGTTTGGCAATCAAGAGCAGCATTTGCTGTAGGGCTATTTGCTGCTTTAGGTAGTTGTTTTGGGTGGGTTGGGCCTGCGCTTTGGTCAGGAAATCGCTCGCTTTATTGTAGTCTTTATTTACGTACGCCAAATAGGAGGCTGCGGTGTACCAAAATGCCGAATTCTTGAGGGTTTTGTTCTCGGCACTTTCGGCCGTAAATGATTGTAATTGCTCAAAGTAGGAAGGTGACTCTTTGCGGTGCGCTTCAAAGGCTAGCGTATCTTCAGTATATGGAATTTCGCCCAATGAATAATATTCGGTTTTGTTGATTTCGCGCGCGGCAATTAGTTCAATAAGGCTGTTTTTGGGGTTGAGTTCCACCATTTTTTTCAGAAAGGGCAAGCCGTCCTGAAACGGTTGGATGGCACACAGCGCGTATACGGCGGCTTTTTCGGTGTCGTTTTGGCAATAAGTCAATGCTTTTTCTTGAAACATTACCCCTTTCATGCGCAGACTCAAATCGGCTTCGCGACGACGCGAGGGGCACCGATCAAACACTTGGGCGAATTCGTAAATGGCCTTGGCGGTATCTCCCATGGCCATGCTTGCCCCTGCACGCCGGGCGTAGGCCCAGTCGCTGATAAACGACTTTATTTTGATAGGCTTGATGAGTTCATCGTATAGTTTGACACAGGCGTCGGGCTGGTCGAGCATCATCGCTAGTTTTACGGCCTGAAATCCGTACCGTTCTTTCAGAAATCCGTCGGTGGCAACCCGCGCGTTTTGCTTTGCCTTTTCGTACGATTCCACCAATACCAACGAATCTTTGCGCCCTTCTTCCCACGCATAAGTAGCAGGCTGATAAGCTTTATCGACGGTTTTGGCAAATTGCAGATACGCGATAGCGGCTTTGTTGCCCTTCAGCATAAGTCGGTTGGGGAGGGTATTGTTGGCGCTTTCTGAGTAAAAATAATCGTAGGCAATGTCATTGGAAACACCAGCATATTTGGCCCAGGCTTCGGCATTGGTGTTTTCGGCCAAGCGAAGCGAATCGCTGTACTCATCGAGATACAGAAATTGTTGGGTATAATGGTACCGTCCGTCGCCTGGTTGAGTGTCAGTGCTTTCTGGAAGGAAATAGCTCGTAAATTCGTTTAAATCAGCAGGGCCACCCGCGCAGGCCAGCAACAACAAAATAGCGATGGTTTTAGCGGAAGGTTTGAAATAGTTGCTGAATTGGGTCTTGAACCCCTTTCCCTTGCGGGAGGAAAACGCGGGTAGTCGGAACGGCATAGTACGTAAGATTTAGGGAATCTAGGTGATATAACGCAAATGTAACCTTCCTATTTTGAATTTCCTGCGCTAATGTTTGGGTACTTATTTTTAGGTTTTCATGGGTACTTTCTTCCACCCGAAATAAGTCGCCGCGCCGCACTGGAACACCCAAAACAGCACCGTTTTGTAGTGCCGTGTAGGCATTGGGTAACGTGGATTTTTTGAATAGGGGATTGGCTTGTAACTGTTTATGTGTGAGGTGATTCACGAATCTTACAAATCGGCCATTGCGGTATACCACCGCCCAACGAAACACAGGAAGCACTACGTCTAGTGGTAACGGATAGGCGGATACGTAGTCGGCGTAGCGCCCTGCCACGTTCAGGTCAAGGATGGAATTTTCGGTCTTGATATTCTTCCAATCATCCATGTTGTAGTACATCAGCATCCCACGCTCCACGGGCGGCACGCCAGTTGTGCGATAAAACTTGATTTGGTGCAGTCGAATAGTGGCTGAAAGCCGTGTGGCTGCGGGCAGGTTTTTCTTCAACTGGGTCAATAAACGAAAATATTTAGCTCGTGTCGCCAACGACCAATCGCAATCAATTTGTACTTCACCTGGTAAGAAAATGACTTTTTTATCCTCCCCTTGCCTAAGTAGAGGGGTAGGGGTGAGGTTCTGGACTTTCTCAGCGATTTTTTTCGACAATTCATCCACGCCGCCCCAAGAAAGTTTTTCAAGGGTACGATTGGTAATAAATACCGTAGGAATTACCTCTAATGGTGGGTTTTCGACAAAACGAATGGGGGCTTTAGGCACTGCCTGACGCGTAGAAACATCCCAATCCACATCAAAAAACTTTACATATAACCGTTGGATGTTGTAACGACGTAACGCCGTTTTTTCGTAATCGGTGAGCTGAAAGGTGGATTTCCAATAATAAAAAGCTCGCGTTACCTCTTTGGGCGTTGGCGGAATATCGGGCGCAAAATAACGCAAATACGATGCGTCGGCTTTGCCCATATACTGAGTCGTTACGTCAAATGAGCCGGGATGATATTTGCTTAAGTAATGAATGGAGTAGGGTGTAAAGTCCGTAATTTTCTTGTCAACAATGATAGAGTAGGGTTTTGCACTAAACCAACGGAGGTGTTGTTTTAGCGGCAATACCGTACAGAGCACAAGCGTAAAAATTATCAATGGCTTTTTGAAAGTAAGGATACTGATGCCCCAACAAATGACCATTAACGCGGGCAAACTCGCTCGTCGGGCCAAATCGTTGAAGTGTCCGAAACGATAAAGGGTGAGGCCCAATAAAATGAGCAGGGAGCATAGCAACAGACCGCAATCTCGTTTGGAAGCCCTTTGGTTGTTATATCCCATACCAATCAATGCGGCCCAGACACCGATTTCCAGCACAATAAAAACAACTACAAAAACAGCGTCTTTGGGAGTATTTAAAAAATTCCACCACCAACCATTAACTTCATTCAAGGGAACGTGTCCTGCATAAAAAATCAGGGCAGGATAGGAAAGAAAAGCTACGAAGAAGGAAAGACGAAAAACGTTGGAGAATGAAGAAAGAAAGAGTGTTTTTTGGATAAAAGAACAGTAAAATGCAACTCCCAAAAAGCCGACGGCTACCAAAGGAGACCAATAAAGCAGAAAAACAACTAGGGCAAAAGGGAGAAATGTGAGCGGCGCTTTTGGTCTGTCTTTCCAAAACTTCAATAAAACAACGGTGGAAAGCCACGCTGGCAGGGCATGTTGGGGTGTGGCTACGAACGCATCAACGTGGCTATGGAACAGCAGCCCACCAGGAGATTTGATGAGTTCGATGGTGTGGTCGTTTTGCCAAAAATCTTTTAGAAAGTGCAGAAAATTGGATGATTTGAAGGCGTCGTAAATGAGTAAAATCGCTTCAGGGCTGTTGAAAAACAAAAATAGAAGCACCAATTTCCAGCCGTTGAGCTGATACAAAAGCGTAAATAGCAACCCAAGTCCGAGCCAAGTCCAACCAAAAATAAAGTAATGGACATACGACATTCCACCTACCCAACGCGCAAGTAGGGCCGGGGGTAAATAATACGCGTGATAATAGCATAAATACGAGCCATCGACGTAGCGAACGGGCCAGTCGTAGCGGACCAGATTATTAAAAATCAGGTTGTGTTTATAATAGTCAAAATGCTGCGGACGAAAACCGCCCACTCCCGCAAAATACGTCCAGAAGAGGGCAAGTAGCAGACAGGCAAAAAGCGGGGTAATTTCTTTTGATTCGAACGCCAAACGAAAGGAGATTTCTGAAGACTTATAAAAAGTCAAGAGAAAATAACCCAACGCCAGCGTGGGCGGAAGGACTACCCACCCATCAAACCACCCCCACCAAAAAATGAACAGGGGTATCGATAAATACAGCAGAATAAGGGCGATGGTTTTCATTGTTTGGGGGTGCCGACAAAGATAAACAGCCAATCGTAAATTTAACGCCTGCAGCGGGTCTTTTGATTTTTAGGTGATTGTCGTTATTTTCGTGAAAAAACAACGAAATGTCAATGCTTTTGCCTGTTTATTTGGATTACAATGCTACTACGCCTGTTGACCCACGGGTGTTGGAGGCGATGTTGCCATGGTTTACTGAGCACTTTGGAAATGCCGCTAGTCGTACACATCTCTACGGCTGGACTGCTGAAGAAGCGGTAGCGACGGCCCGAAAACAAGTGGCCAAACTTCTGCACGCCAATCTAAAAGAAGTGGTGTTTACGAGTGGCGCCACAGAAGCTAATAATTTGGCCATCAAGGGAGTATTTGAAAAATGGTCGTACAAAGGAAAGCACATCATTACGCTCGCTACAGAGCATAAAGCCGTGTTGGATACTTGCCATCACATTGAGCAATTGGGTGGTGAAGTGACCTATTTGATGCCTGACCCTCACGGACTCATCACTCCAAAGCAAGTGGCCGATGCCTTGCGGCCCGAAACGATTTTGGTGTCAGTGATGTACGCTAACAACGAAATCGGGGTCATTCAACCCATTCGGGAGATTGCGGCGGTAGCCCACGCGGGTGGGGCGTTATTTCATACTGATGCCACGCAGGCGGTAGGGAAACTACCGATTGATATGGTCGAAGAAGGCATAGATTTGCTAAGTTTATCGGCGCATAAATTGTACGGACCCAAAGGTGTCGGTGCGTTGGTGGTGCGGCAGGGTGTTGAAATTACGGCCCAAATGGATGGGGGAGGACATGAGCGGGGCCGCCGTTCGGGAACCCTCAATGTGCCTGGAATTGTGGGTTTGGGTAATGCCTGTGAACTCGCTCAAAGGGAAATGGGCACCGAAACCCAACGCCTTGCTTTGCTGCGCGACCGCCTGGAAAAAGGTATTTTAATGAATATTCCTCAAACGTTTGTCAACGGAAATACGCCGCAGCGTTTGGCGCATTTGACCAATATTTGTTTTGAACACGTTGACGGCGAAAACCTGTTGCTTAGTCTAAAAGACATTGCCGTTTCTACGGGTTCTGCTTGTACTTCTGCCTCGGTATTGCCTTCGTACGTATTGAAAATTCTCGGTCTCTCCGACGACCAAGCCTATGCATCTTTGCGCTTCAGTCTGGGTCGTTTTAGCACCGAAGAAGAAATTGATTTTGCCTTACAACACGTAGTGGAAGTAGTCGAGCGGATGCGGGTAGGAAGTGCGGTTTAGTATCTTGCAAGAGTACTTATAGTAGTAGTGTAATGAGTACTCTTGCAAGCTCAAATTGTGAGTATTGCTTGTTGTATATTGGTTCTGGTTTACTTGTTTCTGATTAGTATTCGTACCATGCAATTATATTATTTTACTGGTATTCTTGTATTGCAATTGATATTGTTTTGGCGTTATTCCAAAATGTTTTTTAAACATTTTGGTGAATTTGATTGGTTGAGAATAACCAATCATTTCTGATACTAATCCTCCTCTTAACCCTTTTTGAAGTAGCTCTGCCGCATAGTTCATTTTTTTGTTCAAATAGTATTCATAGAAAGATATGCCATATGTCTCCTTGAATACCCGTTTAAAAATGGAGAGTGAAAGGCCTAGGGAATTGGCTACTTGTTGCATTTCGGGATTTTTTGCAATTGAAAGATGATTGTCAAGAATAGAGTCTACTTTTTCGATGTTGTGGTACTTACTTAGATAATGGTTAGCTATTGGTTTCTTTAAAGAAATAGGAGCGGGGTTATAACTCGTCTCTACTTGTGTACTATTCGTGTAGAAGGGGTCTACTTTAAAATAGATATTGTACTTCAATAAAAATTGTACAATCATTGCTAAATCTTTGCTTTCTATATGAATGTTTACGTAGAGCGGCGGCTGCTCAACTTCCATTACTAAATTTGTTTGTTCCATATCTCTGTTGTCGTTAATTGTATAATATTCTTCTTATGACTAGCAAACGTGTTTAACGTCAACATTTTTGTTGTAATTGGGTACAAGAGGTCGTAAAAGGGATTCAAACCATGATTTTTTAGATTCTGGTCGCTTTTTTGCCGAATTTTTTAAATCAGAGCCAAAGAGTTATTGCTGCAGAGACGTTGATTGAAGATTAGTAATATATAGCTGTAGCAGGGGCAGATATTCTGAATAACATTTTTCAGTGTATGAGGCTCGCGCCTTCGTCTTCATTGTGCCAAAATCACCAATCATTTAATGTTTTCGTTTGGAGTACTGAAGGGTATATTTAAAAAAGATATTATTTTAATGTGCTGTAAATCAATGGTTTTTTTGGTTTTGGGTAGGAGGAATTGAAAAAATAGGACATGGCTAAATCTAAGTGAATGAAGATTTCCGTAAGTGTGTTCGTAATCTAAATTACACATACTAACCAATTGTAAAAACTTAATTTTATTAAAACAATCATGAAAAAAATCGCAATGTTGCTCGTGTCGGCGTTATTTATCAACGCTTCTTTTGCCCAAGAAAAAACCGTAGAAGTAGGTGGGGCACCGATGTATCCTTCTAAAAATATCGTTGAAAATGCCGTAAATTCAAAAGACCACACCACTCTGGTTGCCGCCGTAAAAGCAGCGGGTTTGGTCGAAACATTACAAAGTGCGGGTCCATTTACCGTATTTGCTCCTACCAACGGAGCCTTTGATAAGTTGCCCAAAGGCACAGTAGAAACATTGGTAAAGCCTGAAAACAAAGGAACATTGACCACGATTTTGACCTACCACGTAGTGGCTGGTAAAATGGATTCAAAAGCAATCGCGGAAGCCATCAAAGCGGGCGGTGGTACGGCTACTTTCAAAACGGTACAGGGTGGTACGTTGAAAGCAATGATGAAAGGGAAGAAATTGATTTTGTCGGATGAAAAAGGCGGTATGTCGACGGTAACCATCAAAGATGTGTACCAAAGCAACGGCGTCATTCATGTGATTGACACCGTGGTAATGCCAGGCGCAGGCGCGTAGTTAGAGAGTAGGTTTAGTGAAGGCAGCGGGGAGTAAATACGTTCTTCGTTGCCTTTTTTTATGATACCTACTCTTAAAATAAACTTCCTTGCAAGCCCCCTTTTTCGTATTCAATCAGCCATTTTTTGCGCCATAATCCACCTGCATAACCTGTAAGTGACCCATCGGTGCCGATAATACGGTGGCAGGGAATAATCAACCAAATTGGGTTTTTGCCATTGGCCGCAGCTACGGCCCGAATCGCTTTTTCGTCGCCTAAGCGGCGCGATAAATCCAAATAAGAGACCGTCCGCCCATAGGGTACTTTGAGCAATTCTTGCCAAACCCGTTTCTGAAAATCTGTGCCCTGGGGATTGAGCGGTAAATCAAAGACCGTGCGTTTACCGTTGAAATAATCGGTCAGTTGCTGAATGGCAGGAGCTAATACCTCTGGGATGGGGTGGTGGAAAGGTTGAGAGGTACCATCTTGTATGCTCACAACTTGGATGCCGTTGGTATCTCCTTCTATGTATGCAACACCGAGCGGTGTTTGCAAATATGCAACAGACATGGGGTTGGGTTGATAAATTTTAAATAAAAATAGGAAGTTTTTGGACAGAATCGTAATTTTGCGGCGAATTTTTTAAACCACCAAATATGTCTGCTGTTGTTGAAACGGCCAGTTCGTTGGCCGACCGCATTATTGCGCTGGAAGAATCCTCTACCTTAGGGATGACCAAAAAAGCGCGTGAATTGGCCGCTCAGGGCCATAAAGTGATTAGCTTGAGCGTCGGTGAGCCCGATTTCAAGACACCTAAGCACATCTGCGAAGCTGCAAAGCAAGCCATTGATGAAGGTTACCACGGCTATTCGCCCGTGGCTGGTTATGCTGACTTACGTAAGGCCATTGCCGATAAGTTCAAAAACGAAAATAACATCAATTGGAAGGCTGAAAATATTGTGGTTTCAACAGGAGCCAAGCATTCTTTGGCCAACGTGATTCAGGTGTTAGTAAATCCGGGTGACGAAGTGGTTATTTTAGCCCCTTACTGGGTGAGTTATTCCGAGATGGTTAAGCTGGCGGAAGGAAAATCGGTGATTATTGACGGAAGCTTTGAGAATAATTTTAAAGTAACGCCTGACCAATTGGAGGCTGCTATTACGGAGCGCACGCGTATTGTGATGTTTGCTTCTCCCAACAACCCGACGGGCTCGGTTTATTCAGAAGCCGAATTGCGTGCATTGGCCGCCGTAATCGCAAAACACGAAAATGTGTTTGTGTTGGCCGATGAAATCTACGAATATATCAATTTTACCCCGCAAGGTCATTTTAGTATCGGTTCGATTCCCGAAATCCACGACCGCGTCATTACCGTTAACGGAGTAGCCAAAGGTTATGCCATGACGGGCTGGCGTATCGGCTACATCGGTGCCGCTAAATGGATTGCCGACGGTGTAGAAAAACTACAAGGACAGGTGACCTCTGGAACGGGTTCTATTTCGCAGCGGGCTGCTTTAGCCGCAATTTCGGGGCCGAAAGATGCCGCCAAAGAAATGTGCGAAGCTTATGAGCGTCGTCGTAATTTGGTGGTAGGACTATTGAAAGAAATTCCTGGCTTCAAAGTAAATATGCCCGAGGGCGCTTTTTACGCTTTCCCTGATATCAGCGAATATTTCGGCAAATCTGATGGGACTACGGTCATTAAAGACTCCGACGATTTTTGCACTTGGTTGCTCAATGAAGCATACGTAGCCACAGTAGCGGGTTCAGGTTTTGGTGCTCCGAAGTGTATTCGTATTTCAACGGCTGCTTCTGACGAGAATCTGGTAGAAGCTTGTCGCCGAATCAAAGAAGCGGTAGCGAAATTGAGCTAATTGAACTGCTTAGCGAAGGGGCTGTTTCATACGTTGAAACAGCCCTTTTTGTGTTTATGAGAGTGTATAAACAAAAACGAGGTTTTCAGAAACTTCGACGCAGGTTGTTCACAACCTGCGTCACCTTGCATCCTCAAATTAATTCTTTCTTGTATTCTCTGGGAGTTTTACCCGTTACCAACTTAAACGTCTTGGTAAAATGTGAAAGGTTATTAAACCCGTTTGAGTAACACACATCCGTAACCGAGGGGTTTTGGGTAAACATCTTACACGCCTGTTTTACCCGGTACTCATTCACAAAATCGGTGAAAGTCATTTGGGTTATTTTTTTAAAATAACGACAAAACGAAGGGACGGTCAGACTCGCCAAGTCGGCGACGGTCTGTAAGTCAATTTCGCTGCGATAGTTTTTTTCGACAAAAGCGTAGATTTGTCGGATGCGGGCCTCTTCTCGGTGGCTGTGCTCGTAAGAAATTCCGTTTATTTTGAGCAAATTATATTCTTTGGTAGTGGCCAATTCTTGCAAAATCAGTAATAATTGAATGAGTCGTTCAAAGTAATTGAGCGACGGCATCCGCAACATTTGTGCAGCGACATTTCGTTGGGTTTTTCCGTGAAAATTGAGACCCTGTTTTGACAATTCAAAAAGACGTTTGATTTCGTGAAGTTCGGGGCTTTGTAAAAAAGATTCTCCCAGAAAATCATGCCTTAACTGAATAACGATTTCTTCGTGCTCATTGTCGGCACCGTAGCCAAAATTAAGGTGCGGAATATTGGGGCCGATAAACATCAACGCGCCTTCTTCAAAGTGCGAAAGGTGCTGTCCGATGTGGCGTTTTCCGGTGCCTTTATGGATGTAAACAATTTCGTATTCGGGGTGCTGATGCCAAAAAAAACGATCTTCATGCGAGCGCCAGCGTAGCACTTTAAAAGAGCTGCCTTTGTCGGGGGTGATGTTTTCGTACTCGGTTTTCATGCTTGATTGTCGCGTATTCTTGCACAAATATTATCAAAATGTTAAAACAGCACAAATTGTGGAAAAAAGGGTATAATTATTTTAAGAAAGAAATTATGACATTTGTATCGTTGTCAGAGAAGCAATCACACTACTTTTCTCGCTGAAAACCTATGATGATATCAGAAAAAAGCGGCTTTGGTCGCTTTTTTCTTTTAGTTGAATCCAATACTTGTTTGTAAGCAACTACGGGCGTATATTTGTAAACGTTCGAAAAGTGGCTCTACTTTTTGGACCTACATTTTGGATTAATCTCTTCCTTCTGTTTGGTAAAATTTTAGTATGAAAGTTGCTACTACTCAGCCTTTTTCCATTGTATATTCTCTTTTTCAGCACGAGTATCTCGGGTATTTGTTTGGTTCTTACGTGGTGCAAGTCAATGGAAAAGGAGAGCTGACGCTGCTAAATCAGATTGTTTCTTCCAAAAATGTGGCGGAATTTTCGAAGGGATTAGACGAAGATGATTTCGAATTGGTGAAGGCCATTGATGCGATTCAGCAGGATACCATTTTTAAAAAATTTAACCCCAAAAAACTCCCCGCATTAGATTTTTTTCTGAAAGTATACGACCCCCAAAAAGGTGATAAATTGATACAAGAGGCCATTGCGGGCTATGTGGAAAAATGGAAAGTAGATATATTGGAGCGTCTGAAATCCAAAGATTTATACGTGATGGGTTCGGATGGAAACCCTGCTTGGAAGAAAATTCAATGGATGCCTGAGCGGGCCAAAGTCTATTTTCATTTTAAGCGAAACGAAGAAAATACTCATTATTATCCTAACATAAAATACGCAGGCGAACGCCTGCACATCCGGAATCAGAATGCGATGCTAGTCTGTGACGAACCCGCGTGGCTGTTGATTGACGATAAATTATACCATTTTGACCGGTCAGTGGATGGGAAAAAAATACGTCCGTTTTTGACCAAACCCCAGATCATTATTCCGCGCACCGTTGAGGAGCAGTATTTCCAGCGATTTGTGGTGCCTTTGGTGGCGGCTTATGAAGTGTATGCCGATGGGTTTGAGATAAGATACGAAACCGCCGAGCTGATTCCCATTTTGCATCTGACGGAGCTGAAGCCGACTTCAAATAAGGTGGCCACTTTGTTTGAACCTACGGAAGACGATGACATCACTGCTACCGACGACACGTCGCAGGTGGTACTGGAGTTGTCGTTTCGGTACGGAAACTTCCTATTTAAGTTTGATAGCTTTGCGGCCCATGCCAATGTAAGTTTAGAAAAAAACGGCGATTCTTACCTCTTTCATAAAGTGAGGCGAGACATCCGCGTCGAAAAAGCCAAGGTGCTGTTGCTCAAAGGTTTGGGGTTGGATGTGTTACAGGGTCGTAAAAAAATGGCCCGAAGCGAGGCCTTTGAATGGCTCCGAACCCACCATTTTACGTTGAAAGAAGCGGGAATTCAGGTTCGGCAGAGTGCCGAAAACGGGAAGCAGTACTTTTTGGGGTATTCTTCCATTGATATTTCGTTTGAAGAAGGCCGCGATTGGTTTGACATATACGCCAAAGTGCGTTTTGGTGAGTTTGAGATTCCGTTTATCAAGCTTAAAAACCTGATTTTGGCCCGTAAAAAGGAATTTACGCTGCCCAACGGTGAGATTGCCATTATCCCCGAAGCGTGGTTGACGGCGTATTCTGAATTGTTTGCATTTGCGGAGTATGACCCTGATAGCCAGCAGTTTTTGTTACGTAAGCACCACCTCGCCCTTGTTCAGGAATTTGCGGAAGATAGCCTCGCTAAAGTAATCATGAGCCGTAAATTGGAACAACTGCGCGACTTTAAAGAAATCGACGAAAATCCATTGCCCGAAGGTTTTGTGGGTACGTTGCGCCCGTATCAAAAAGCGGGATATGACTGGATTAATTTCTTAAATAACTATCGTTTTGGCGGTTGTTTGGCCGACGACATGGGCTTGGGAAAGACCGTGACCACCTTGGCCATGTTGCAGTACCAAAAAGAGAAGGGAGCCAATCGCCCTTCGCTGCTGGTGATGCCAACGTCGCTGTTGTACAACTGGCAACTCGAGGCGCAGCGCTTTACGCCCCAATTGCGGGTATTGGTCTATACTGGCACTTACCGCGATAAAAATCCCCGTCAGTTTGACGATTACGATTTGATTTTGACTTCCTACGGCATCGTGCGTATCGACATCGATATGTTGAAAAACTATCCATTTCACTACATCATTCTGGATGAATCGCAGGCCATCAAAAACCCCTCGTCGCACATTACCAAGGCCGTGATGCAGCTGGATGCTCGCAATCGGTTGATTTTAACGGGAACGCCACTCGAAAATACGACGATGGATTTGTGGACGCAAATGACCTTTGTGAACCCTGGTTTGTTGGGTAGTCAATCGTATTTTAGGTCGCATTTTCAGGTGCCTATTGAAAAACACAACGACGAAAAGCGCTCGCAGAAGCTGTACTCGCTGATAAAACCGTTTTTGTTGCGGCGCCATAAGTCGCAGGTTGCCTTGGATTTACCTCCCAAAGTAGAGAGTGTTCATTATTGTGATATGGTAGAGGAGCAGGAGCAGCGCTATGAGGAGACCAAGTCGTATTATCGTAACTATATTTTAGAACAGATTGAGGAGGAAGGCATTGCTAAATCGCAGATTATGGTGTTGCAGGGTCTGACCAAGTTGCGACAACTTGCCAATCACCCGCGCATGATTGATGAAGAATATGAGGGCGAATCGGGCAAATTGGAAGAAATTCAGGCAAAGTTGGAAGAGTTGTTGGCGGGAGACCATAAAGTTTTGATATTCAGTCAATTTATTCGGCACCTTACCATTTTGCGACGTTATCTGGATACGCGCGGCATTCGGTATGCGTATCTGGATGGCTCCACGACCGACCGTCAGGCGCAAGTAGAACTTTTTCAGGAAAATGATGAAATAAAAATCTTTCTTATTTCGCTCCGGGCGGGGGGCTTGGGGCTGAATCTCACGGCGGCCGATTACGTATTTATTTTGGACCCGTGGTGGAACCCGGCCATTGAGGCACAGGCCATTGACCGCGCTCATCGCATTGGGCAGCAACGGACCGTTTTTACCTACAAATTCATTACCAAAAACTCGGTAGAAGAAAAAATTCTGGACTTGCAGCGAAGCAAGCAAAAACTCTTTAACGAACTGATTACCACCGAAGAAAGCTTTGTAAAATCACTAACCAAGGAAGATATAATTGATTTGCTGGCGTAATGGGGGGGAAATAACATATTGAACCCCAAGGCCTCTCCCTTGAGCTCACCTCAAAATCAATAAATTCCCCCGAAAAATATGCCCTTCGGATTGCGTAATGATTTGGTACGCGTAGTTTCCTGATGGCAATGAAGTTCCGTTGAATGTACCATCGAAAGGCTGTTTATTGTTCTTCGAAAAATTGTAAATGGCGTGCCCCCACCGATCAAAAATCTTGATTTCGGCCTCTGGAAATTCCTCCAACCCTCTGGGCTCCCAGGTGTCGTTGATTCCGTCGCCGTTGGGAGTAAAGGCATCTGGAATATATACCCCCTGTACGATGTTGACCGTAATGGTATCTTTGCTCGTACAGCCATTTGAGCTGCTGACGGTGAGTTGATAGGAGGTGGTTTGGTCAGGGCTAGCATAAGGACTGGCAACGGCGGGCGACGACAGCCCCACTGCGGGCGTCCATTGAAAATTAAAGCCGTTGGAGGTGGTTAGTGCGTTGTTTTGATTCAACTGCACCCCACCGACGGATGAAATGAATTGGTCGGGACCCAATTCGAGCGGAGGCGAGGCCAATACAACGGCCGTCTCGACGGCGGTACCCGTTAGGCAAGCCTTGGGGTCGTCGAGGAGGTAAGAAATCGGGTGTGTTCCAACGCCCGCATTTTTGGGTGAAAAAGTGTTTTTATTCACGCCATCACCGCTAAATTTACCTCCCGCTGGCGTACCCACCAAAATAACTAAATTTGTGTCATTGCTGCATCTGACGGGAATGATGTTCATGCGTACTTTGGCGGTGCTGTCTGGCCTTATGACTACTGGATTGGATTGACCTTGGCAGCCGTTTTGGTCAGTAATAGCCACGGCGTATTGACCAATCTGTGTTACTTTATAGGTTGAGTCGGTTGCCCCTACGATGGCTAAACTGTCGCGAAGCCACTGAAACTTGACCGATGGTTCGGAGGTCAAAGTCGAAAGTTTTAGGGAGCCACCAGGGCACAGCAAGCCGCTTGGCACGGAAGATTCAATCAATACTTTGGGATTGGGGACAATCGTGATAAACGTCGGCGACGAGGTATTGGTGTTGCAGGCCCCTTTTTTTGTCAAGGTTACGGTGTAGGCTCCTCCTTCTTTTACCACCAAAACAGAATCTCTTTGCCCCACGATCACGGCTCCGTCTTTAAACCATTCGTAAGTAATATTGGGCTGTTTGGCTCCCGCATTGAGCTGGACGGCTTTGCCCTCGCATACCTTGGAAGAAGCAGTTACGTTGGGGCGATTCACTTCACTGATTCTAATAACGGCAGCCGGTGGCGGAAGGCAATCTTCCACCTTGATTTGGTATTCGCGGTATATTTCGCTCAACGGTACGCCGTTGCGGCTGTGTTTGATTACAAAGCCGACGGAGTAGACACCTGGTTTGGTAGGTTTTGCCGAAATGGGTAAATTGGCCATTCCTTGGGCATTAATCAAAAACATGGTCGGCAGGTTAAAATTACCTCCGGGTAACATTTGATTTTGGGAAAAACCCGCTTTCCAATCCACGGTTCGGTAGCGGATTTTTGCGGTTGAGTCGCCCGTAAGGGGAGAGGTATTTTGGAGGTGGATGGTGTAATTGCCCCGCCCTAGCCCCGTTTTAAGGGGGTTAGAGCCTACTTGGATACTGAAATTGGTGTCTTCGTTTGTACAAAAATAATTGAATGAATCGGGGGTCCATTGCGGTGTGGTTTTTCCAGGTTCTATGGTGTCAAAATATTCCCAAAGGTATTGAGGGGAAAACCAATGGTAGAGTACTATTTGGGAGGAAGCAACGTTTTCGGTAGGGTTGCGGTTGCCAACGGGGTCATTGATGATGTAGTAGCCGTCGGGGTCAGAATATTTGTCGGGTTTGAGAATTAAGCTTTGGTTGTAATAAACAAATACATAGGTCGTTTTTTCGCTTTTATTGCAGGAAGTGGCTGATTTCGTACCGCTTATGTCTTTGCTTTTGTCGGCAAAAAATGTTTCAATTAATTGATTGTCTTTTTTTC
>JAIXPV010000370.1 GCA_027486105.1 Runella sp.
AGAGGTAGTAGGTTAAATAAGAAGGAAGTAATGACATAAATACGATAATATAAATGTTTTATAGTGATCTTCATAAGGATTATAAGGACTGATTGAAGTGTAAAAGTAGAGCCAAGTAAGTTTGCCGACAATAGCGAATATTTGCTATATTTTTGGCCTAGTCATAACAATGGTACCTATTAAATAAATTGTGTGCAAAAGGTAATGATATTAATTATCCAATGGTTATTTAGGGGTATTTTATGTCAATTACTGGGGACTTACGCAGATGTATAGTTGTATTTTTCGCTTTATGGTATGCAGTTAACCTTGTAAGCAAGCGTTAGAAAATGTGTTGTTCCGTCTTTTTAAAATAAAATCTCCAATGAAACCAACTCTTTCCCGCCGTGATGCCATCAAAACGCTTGGGGCATCGGCGGCAACCTTATCTACCGCTTTAACGACTGAAGCTATGGCCGCCGAACCGCTTAAACTCAAAGGCAATATCAAACATTCCGTCAGTCGCTGGTGCTATGCCTCTATTCCGTTTGAGGAGCTTTGTCAGGCCGCCAAAGACATGGGCATTGAGTCGATTGAGCTTACTGGCCCGAAAGAATGGGAAATAATGAAGAAGTACGGACTCACCTCTGCTATGGGCTGGGCTGATCCTTGGCCCGAGAAAACAGGCTTGACGAGCTTTCTCAACAATCCCAAAAATCATGATGCCATCTACAAATGCTACGAAGAGTTGCTGCCGCAGGCACAAGCGGCGGGTGTGACCAACGTGATTTGTTTTTCGGGAAATCGCAACGGTTTAGGCGATTATCAGGGGTTGCTCAATTGTCAGAAAGGCGTAAAGCGATTGATACCGTTGGCCGAAAAATACGGCGTAACGCTCACGATGGAATTGTTGAGCTCTCGCGCCAGTCACCCCGATTATCAGTGTGATAATATTGAGTGGGGTGCGGTACTTTGTGAAATGGTTGGTTCTGAAAAGTTCAAGATGCTGTACGATATTTACCACATGCAAAGCATGAGTGGCGATCATATTCGCAATATCCAGCGTTATGGCAAATACATCAGCCACTACCATACGGGAGGGCATCCGGGGCGCAATGAAATCGACGAAACCCAAGAAATTTATTATCCAGCCATCGTCAAAGCCATCGTTGCCACGGGCTATAAAGGCTACATCGGGCAGGAATTTGTACCTAAAGCCAAAGACAAAGCAGGGATGTTGGAATCCCTCAAAAAATGCGTCCTTATCTGCGACGTATAGTTTGTAAATCAAGTAGATATACCAAAAGCGCCTAGGGATTGATTCCTTAGGCGCTTTTGGTATGTAGGAGTGTTGGGAAGTTGGTTTTTCATTCCAACCATTGAGAATGAGTGAGCGTCTTTGTACAAAACCATCATCCGATTGCTGCTATGAAAAAGCTCTCCATTTTTCTGCTTGCGCTTTGTGTCTTTTGGGGCTGTAACAAAGACGAAATCAACCAAGATCCCAATGTACTGGAAGGTACCTACCGTACCAATGCCTTTTTGGACCCGCTCTGCATTGCCATTACGGACGACAATCAGCTGCCAAGTCTACAAATAACCAAAAAAAGTGACGGCACATACAACTTGTTGAGGATCAACTACATTCCTCAGCAATCAACCCAAAAACTGGAAGGGGTTACCGCCCAAACCACCTCAAAAGGGTTTGAACTATACTACGGCCAAACTAAAATAGGCAGCTATCAGGACGACCGCTGGTATGACGATAAAAAAGATAAAGAGGTGACGTCCAAAGTGCTGTCGGTGAGTCAGTCAGAACCAACAAAAGGACTGTATTTTTCTTATTTTGGCGTAAAGAGATAGAAAAAGATATCACTGGCTGAAGATTCATTGCATTGTCGCAATCAATTTCAATAGCTCCTCCCGATGGGATGCTTTTTTAATAAACATCGGCAGCCGGCTGACCATCGAGCTGTTCTTGCGAATGGTGTTTCGTGGGTCAATACCCCGTTCGCGTAGTTTTGCGCCAATGTATTCCCGGAGCATTGCTAGGTGTTCGTCATTGTAGGCCCAAAGTAACTCCCCACGAAAGTCTTTTTGCAACCACAATGGCAGGCCAAAGACTGGGTCGGTCATACGGCTGTTGTGAAAATACCCGTATGAGATGCTTGCTTCGTATTCGAATTTGTCGCCGCAGTGCGTACAGTGCATGGCAAGTTTTTTCCAGCCTCCATTCCACGGAGCTGAGCGGCTCAGCGGTTGGTAACATTCCCGGCATTTTACGGAAACGTGCGCGGTTGTGGCCCCATACCAATGGCCGGCAGTCTCTACGTGTAAACAATCAGGGCAAATGAGTCGAAAGTCTGCTTTTGAAGCGGGCTCTTTGGTGGGGTTGATTTGTGCTCTCCCCCCGCATTTGGGGCAATGTACGACAAAGTGGGTGGCCAAGTCTTCTAAAGCAACGCCTTTGTCGGCAAAGCGCCCAATGCCTGGGATGGCAGCGCTATTTTTCTTTTTCATTTTTTTTCAACCAGCCGTCTAATACAGGAATACATTTCAAATTGGCCGCTTGCTGATAACTTTTCAGTGGCGTATCTAGCGTTTTTCGCAGTTTTCGTATGGCAGGTGCGTAGTCAACACCTAAGTCTTGAAATTTGGCGATGGTTTGAAGGATAGCCTGCGTTTCGGAATAAAACTGACCGTCATAAAAAGTGTGGGTGCTCTCCATACTGTCTTCAAATTTTTCGGCCATCATCAAAATGCCTGACTTGATAGGCTCGGCAAAAAGCCGTCGGTCTTCAACGTCATTGTCGGCCAAAAATGGGAAAACCTCACTTGCCCAGGGTGTTTGCAGACGACTAACGAGATATTGCTGCCATTCAGGGTTTGATTTTATTTTGGCAAGGGCGGCCTCCCGCACGGCTTTGTCGTGGTA
>JAIXPV010000069.1 GCA_027486105.1 Runella sp.
ACCACGTATTCTTTTCCTTCTACCGAAATCTTACCCGCATCGCGGCAGGCGGCTTCTGTCTTGTACTTTTCGTAGTCGCTCAGCTTAATTACTTCCGCCCGAATAAAACCCTTTTCAAAGTCAGTGTGAATCACCCCAGCGGCTTGCGGTGCTTTCCAGCCCCGCTGAATGGTCCACGCCCGTACCTCTTTGACACCCGCCGTAAAGTAAGTAATCAGATTTAAGATATGATACGATGCCCGAATCAATCGGTTCAAACCAGATTCTTTCAAACCGTATTCCTCCAAAAACACAGCGCGCTCTTCGGGGTCTTCCATTTCGGCAATTTCTGATTCAATGGCCGCGCAAAGCACAATCACTTCAGCATTTTCTTCGGCCACGGCCGCTTTCAATTGATCTACGTATTCGTTGCCGTTAATGATGGCCGATTCGTCGACGTTTGCTACATAAATAACTGGCTTGATGGTCAACAGTTGTAAATCAGCAATAGCCGCTTTTTCATCTTCCGTCAGCCCTACAGCCCTTACGCTTTTACCGTGTAGCAAGGCATTTTTAACGCGCGTAATGATTTCAAGTTCAACCTTAGCTTTGGCATCTCCAACGCGGGCCGCTTTTTCAACCCGTGCAAATTTCTTCTCGATAGAATCCAAGTCTTTCAGTTGAAGCTCCAAATCAATGATTTCTTTATCACTGACGGGATTAACGCGCCCTTCTACGTGTACGATGTTGTCATCGGCAAAGCAACGAACCACGTGGATAATGGCATCCACTTCGCGGATATTGGCCAAAAACTGATTCCCCAAGCCTTGACCTTTGCTAGCACCCCGTACGAGGCCGGCAATGTCAACGATTTCAACGATGGTCGGCACCATCCGCTGCGGATTCACCAGGCCTTCCAAGATTTTCATCCGCTCGTCGGGCACTTCTACCACGCCTACGTTGGGTTCGATGGTACAGAAAGGATAGTTGGCTGCTTCAGCCTTTGCACTTGACAATGCACTAAAAAGGGTGGATTTGCCCACATTTGGCAATCCGACAATACCACATTGGAGAGACATTCCGGGAGTTTTGAGTTTTGAGTTTTGAGTTGCGGGTTAGACAGAAAGCGCATCAATAGGCAAATGCCTTATCTTTTACTTTGTTTCCACCGACCTCTCCTCCCTCATTATGAACAAATAATAATATAACTCACTTGAGTGAGGCTGCAAAATTAGTATATTTAGACGTACCTACAAAACCAAAAGGCCTCTGGTAAGTACCAGAGGCAAGTTGTTAGATATTTTAAAAAACAGGTATTACTCCCACTTCAAATCGCTACCGCTATAATCTTCTTCCTCACGTACGGCGTACTGCGAGAAATCGATATTTGGCATTAATTCTGTTTTGATGTGATTAACGGTATCCTGAAGGGCGTCCACAAATTTGTCGAAATCTTCTTTGTAGAGAAACATCTTGTGTTTTTCATACGCAAATCCGTCTCCCTGCGGAAAACGGCGACTCTCGGTGATTGTAAGATAATAATCATTGGAACGAGTCGAACGCACATCAAAAAAGTAGGTTCTTTTGCCAGCTTTTACGCGCTTAGAATAGATTTTTTCTCGGTCTTTATCTTCCACTATACTTAGTAGGTTTAGAGTTTTAGCAAACGCTAAAGTACAGGTTTTGTTGTTGCCTTTCAAAATTTTTGTAAAATAAAGTTACCAACTTTTACGTTAATAAAAACATGCCTTTTAAAATTGGTTTTGTAAAAAACATAGATTATATTAAATTTGTACCTTATTATCAACCTATAACCCTTTTTTTGGTTGCATTTTTTTTAGTAGGCTTCGAGGTGAAAGCTCTGTGGAAATCATTC
The DNA here is from genome assembly GCA_027486105.1 of Runella sp. Lineage (GTDB taxonomy): Bacteria > Bacteroidota > Bacteroidia > Cytophagales > Spirosomataceae > Runella. The sequence continues at coordinate 1,856 of JAIXPV010000069.1, forward strand.
TTTTAGTGGAATTAAACCCGAAAAAACCTATGTATTATACCCCATTTTATTTAATTTTACTGTTGTCGTTTTTTACATTAAATTCTGCTTCAGCACAATTGTTGGGCAAAGAAGAACAAGGGAAAGCGTCTTTTTACAACAAAATGTTTGACGGTCGACAGACCTCTTCCGGCGAAAAATTTAACCAGAAAGAATTAACCGCCGCCCATCGTTCACTTCCAATCAACACCATGATTGAAGTAACGAACTTATCAAACAATAAATCGGTGATTGTTAGAGTTAATGACCGAGGCCCTTTTCATCATAAACGTCTGATTGACCTGACTCGCGCTGCTGCCGAACACCTTGGTTTTATTAAATCTGGCATCGCTTCGGTCAAGCTTCGAGTGGTGGGGATGGAAGGAATGATTTTACTCGGGCAAAATGAAATCATCACCGATACAGGAGACATCATCGAAAAGGCAAACAAACTTTAACTTTTCCAAAAACTGCCAATGAGCACACGTACACTGGATGTTGCAAGAGTAAGACAATACGGTAATTTAGAGTTTCTGGCTCGGCAGTTGGTTGAAGGTTTTATCACTGGTCTTCACAAGTCTCCCTTTCACGGTTTTTCGGTCGAATTTGCCGAGCATCGGCTCTACAATACGGGCGAGAGCACACGTCATATCGACTGGAAAGTGTACGGCAAAACCGACCGTTTGTTTGTAAAACGCTACGAAGAAGAGACCAATCTACGCTGTCATTTGTTGATTGATACGTCGTCGTCGATGTATTATCCTGAGCCTAATCACGACAAAATTACGTTCAGTGCTATGGCAGCGGCAAGTATTGCCAATCTTCTCCAACGCCAGAAAGACGCTGTCAGTCTGTGTACTTTTTCGGATACGATTGAAATTCAGACGCCCATCAAATCAACCCCTTCGCACATCCACAAGATTTTTTTGGACTTGGAAGGTATTCTTCAAAAACCCAAAGAACAGCGCAAAACGGCCGTGGCCGATGTGCTTCACTTGATTGCCGAAAAAATTCACAAACGGTCGTTAGTTGTTATTTTCAGTGATATGTTTGAAGATATTACGCAAACGGACCGCATTTTTTCGGCCATGCAACACCTGCGTCACAACCTACACGAAGTCCTGTTGTTTCACGTTACCGACCGCCGCACCGAAGAAGAATTTGCGTTTGATGACCGCCCCTATGAGTTCATTGATTTGGAATCGGGAGAAAAAGTAAAAGTTCAGCCTGGACAAGTCAAAAAACAGTACCAAGAAGCGGTCAAAAAATATTATCAGGAGTTAAAATTGAAATGCGGCCAATATAAAATTGACTTTATTGAAGCCGATGTAGCCAAAGGCTACGACCAAATCCTGTCGGCTTATTTGGTAAAGAGAAACAAGATGCGTTGAGAAGGGAAATTACCAAAAACCTGTTTATTTTTGCTCCCTTTACATCCAACGAATATGAAGCAATCTTTTACCTCACTTTTGGTCTTCCTTCTTTTATTTACATTTTGTTTTATCGGCTGTAAATCCGCAAAAAAAGCCTTCAAACGCGGCGATTATGACGAATCTGTGCTAAGAGCCGCCGAAAAACTTCGGGATAGCCCAACGAATTCCTCTGCCAAAGAGATTCTCATTCAAGCGTATCCGTTGGCCCTGCAACAAAACTTAGGCGACGTAGCCCGCTACCAAAACGCACCCGAAGCATTTCATTTTGAGCCAGTTGTTGACGCCTACGTACGTCTCAATCGGCTGTATGATGCCTTGCGCAAATGCCCTGCTTGCGAGCGTTTGGTTACCGTTCGGAGTTTCATTCCAGAAGAACGAGACGCCCGCGAAAAAGCAGCTTCTGAACGTTATGAAGCAGGGATGCAGTCGATGCAAAACAAAGAAAATCGGCAGATGGCACGTCAGGCGTATGAGCATTTTGAATCTGCCAACGCATTGCTCGGTGGATACAAGAACGTTCAATCTATGCTGGATGAGTCGTACGAATACGCTTCTTTTAAAGTGGTTGTAGAGCAGGTCTTGGTCACCTCGCGGGCGTATCAACTGAGCAACGAATACTTTCAGAATAAGGTCAACGAGTTCTTACAAACCAATAAACGCCTCAATAAATTTGTGCGGTTTTATTCTCCGCAAGAGGCCTCAAGTACGCGCCTCAAACCCGACCACGTCATTAAGTTAGAATTTGATGATTTTGTAGTGGGTCAGACCCTCATTCAATCCAATACCGACGTAGTAACCAGCAAAGACTCCGTAAAAGTGGGCGAGACGACCGTTAATGGCAAGAAAATACCAGTCTATAACAAAGTGACAGCCAAACTGACCCGCACCCGCAAATCGGTGCTGTCGTCAGGGTTGTTGGACATGCAAGTGATGGATTTCCGCAACAAGTCGGTGGTAACGCAGGAGAAATTCAGAGGAGATTTTACGTGGGTATGCGAATGGGCCAATTTTAACGGCGATGAACGCGCTCTGACCGCTGAACAAAAACGCCTTTGCAGTGTTAGAGAAATCAGTCCCCCACCCCCGCAACAGCTCTTCATTGAGTTTAGTAAGCCTATCTACGACCGCCTGACGAGCAAAATTCGGGATTATTATAAGAATTATTGAGGGGTTATAGCAAAAGTTTTGATGGGTCTGAACTGCGTTGGGTTGCAAGCAAACCTTACGCTAGGTTGAGAGAGCAACCAAGCGCACCAAAACTGTAAGCAGCCGAGGACACCAGAATTTTCATCAAAAAGCCCCCTCTGGAATCATTTCCAGAGGGGGCTTTTTGATGAAAATAAACCGTTTTATAGTTTCAATCTGATTTTAATTCTTCCCAACATTGCCGCTATACCAATCACAATAAACGCATAAATCAAGGACTTAAAAAGCCCAACCACCCCATAACTGAGCGCTTCGGGCAGACGGAACGGCAGTAAATTAGCCACGCTGTAATAAACGTAAGGAATCAAATAACACGTCAGCGTAGCGGTTCCAGCTACCTTAATGGGAGCAAACCACTTGGCTTTTCCCCGCAAATCAACCCAAAAATAAATCCCCGCAAACAGCATAAACGCAATACCACTGCACAAAAACACCCACGTAGGCGTAGCCTGAATTTTAGAAATGATAAAGAAGTTTCTCAACAACAACCCTATTAACACCATAGCCACTCCTATACTCGTAAAAATGGAAGAAACCTGCATTCTCCTATTTTTTTTGTACAGCCACTCCATCAACAGCGTAGCCAACAAGCCCGTCATAGCAAAGGCATGAAAGGCTCCGTTGCCCCATATCCAGTCTTGTGGTCCTGAAGGCCAAAGGGCTTTCAACCACCGCGCATGACCCGCAATCGTAAAAAAAGCAAAAACACCCCAAGCAATAAGCAGCCCAATGCTGCTTTTGTAAGCAAACAAATAAAGAAGGGCACAGGTCAGGTAGGTCCAACCGATAAGGCCTAAAATCCCCCACCATTGCGGTCTCATACCTACGAGTGCGTCGACCTCACCGCTTCTGAAAATATACGCCAGATAACACAGCAGCCCGACGCCCAAGATTTGTAGTCCTAGAAAGAGGTACTTTTGCGTACCTTCACTTTTCGGATACACATTCCAAATCAGGAAAAAGCCAGCAACCATTAAAATCTGAAACCATTCGCTCCGCATACCCGTTGCCTCGGGATTAATTTCGGGAACATTAACGGTAAAAATCCCCATGATAATCAGCGCGATGGAGCGCAAAATGATATGTTTAAGAATCAGCCCTTGACTATCTCCCTTTGCGATGCGGTTTTGGATGGCAAAAGGAATCGCCATTCCCAAAATAAACAGAAAACACGGAAAAATTACATCTGAAAAGCCCAGCAAATCCTCCTCGGCTTTGGCGTGTTGGAGCCAGTACGGGATTCCTGACAATGACCAAAAATCGTTGACAAAAATCATCAGAAGCATGGTCAAGGCACGAAATGCGTCGATTGACGGTACTCGCTTTAGGGTAACTTGCACGGCAGGCATTGGTTGTGTTTATTGGCTTACTTTCTTTATTTCTTCATACATAGTTTTGAAGCAATAGGAAGGCGTATTTTCTCCCGCTTTTTCGTTGACTTTTATTCCGTAAAATTCATCCAAAAACGACCCCGCAGGCGACCATACAGTTTGCATCATGCCAAAAAAGCGCGGTTTCATTTCTTTGGTCGCCGTTGTTCTGAATTTTAGCATGTCATGGGTCTGGGCCACGGCAATTTTTGGCTTTCTCCAAGGGCACGTGATGACGTTGAAGCCTTTCATGGCAAAATACACCGCAGTTTGGTCGGGGCGTTCGTAATGCCAATCGCAAATGACCACGTCTTTGGCAATCAAATCAACCGCCTGATGGGTATTGTTCATGCTTGCCTCCCATTCACCCAGCCCCGTAGTTTTACCGTCGATGAGGCGGTCGCCCCATATCCAAAGTTTTCGGTCTTTCAAGGCCAAATGATTCCGAATGGCGTTGACTTCTCCCGCAAACAACTCAGCCTTATTGCGGCCGCTGCAACGCGGACATTTATCGTCGCCGATGTAAAAAACTTCGTCCATTCCCGCGTGAAAAGCATTGCTTTCAAAAACATCGCAGATTTCATCGACCAAATCAAACACCACTTTATGCACTCCTGGATGCAACGGGCAATAGCTTTTGCAATACAGACCGTCGGCATTGGGCCACACATACTTTTCTGGCATTTTTACGTGGGGTGTTTCGTCAAATTCGGGATAAACCCTCAGTAGGCTGTAAGTGGTTGAGGCCCACGATTGATGACCCAGCAAGTTGATTTGTGGAATAATTTGGATATTGTTTTTCCGACAAGCCGCCACTAGCTTTTTCACGTCTCGGCGCGACAACGCAACGCTATCTCGCAACTCGGGATGGCTGTCAAATTGATAATTAAAATCTACGCGCAGTATGAGCGTATTGACTTGGCGCGAGGCCAATTCTTCATTAATAAATTTAACGAAAGCATCCACTTGCTTCGACCGCGGAGCCCCAATGCAAAAACCCCGAATGGGCAATAAACTATCCAACTTGGTAGATTGCGCCCGCAGAATTAAACTAAAAAAACAAACAAAAAAGAAGAATGATAAAAGGCGTTTTTTCATTGATGAGAAGGGTTTGGCAAGCAAAAAATCTTGAAAACAAAAGAGAATACCGCCCTCAAGCTACTGTTGACGCTTTTCAGAACAAATTGACTTTCTATAAACACATCAGGCTTTTCTCCAACCAAAAAATAGCTCAGAGAAAAGCCTGACACTTACGCCCATTTAGTTATTATTTCGATGATTTTATCTCAAAAATCCGAACGCTGTTTTCACTCATGCTGACCGGTACCCCCTGCGCGGCTTCGACGGTGAGCGTTTGGGGATGATTAAAAATTTCTGTCAGCGTGTACTTCCCCGTTGCCGAAAGCCCCATTGTTTCCCAGGCGTGGGCAGGGATTTTAACAGTGGTTTGTGCGCCGTTATGCAAATCAAAATTACAAACAATCAACAATTTTTGTTTGTCAGAATGACGCAGGTAAACGTAGTTCTTTGCGTCGTTGAAGCCTGCACTTTGACCGTTAATGTTGGCATACTGCAAGTCATAAAATGCTCCGTTTTGGATAGCATCGCTTTTGTTAATCAATTTTATCAAGTCAGCGTAAAATTTGCGCAGCTTTTGTTGGTCTTCGTTGAGTTTGCCGCCGTCAAATTTCCCACCGTTGACCCAAGCTTGGTATTCGGGCACACCCCAATAGTCAAACATCGTAGTGCGGCCATCTTCTCCCGAAAAACCTTCAGCAACGGTGGGTGTCACGCCCACTTCCTGCCCAAAATACAACATCAAAGGCCCCGTGTGCAGCGTGGCCGAAACCACCATGGCAGGAATGGCATAAAACGGATTTTTTGCAAAATACTGGGAAGCAATACGCTGCTCGTCGTGATTTTCCAGAAAACGCAGCATCCGGTTGGCAAAATCGCCCGATTCCTGTTGCCACACCCGCGTAATGTCGGCGGTATGCCCATGTCCTTCCATCAAGCGGCGCAGCGAATCGTAGAGACCTACTTTGTCGTAGAGGTAATCAAACTTGCCGTTAAAAAGATAATTGCGGTACTCGGCAGGGTTGTAGATTTCGGCAATAAAAATCGCCGCAGGGTTTACTCTTTTAATTTCGGGAATCACCCAACCCCAAAACTCAAAAGGCACCATTTCGGCCATGTCGCAACGGAAGCCATCGACACCCTTAGCCGCCCAATAAAGCAAAATGTCCCGCATTTTGAGCCAAGTACTCGGAATCGGGTCAAAATGACGGCTGCGATTGTTAAGATAATCCACGCCATAGTTCAACTTGACGGTTTCAAACCAGTCATTGATGCTGGGCTTGGCCGAAAACACATCGTTTCCGGTAGCTTTGGCGGGAAATTCTTCGTACGGAAAAGTTGAAATCCCTGGCGGCACGGGCACGTTGTCGGGAACAAGGAATTTTCGATTGGGCAGGTAATAAAAATTATTTTGGGGATTGAATGCCTCTTCTACCTTATCGCCTTCCCCAAAGTCTTTTACGCCTGCGGGCTTCATGTCTGACTTATACTGCCGTGCCACGTGATTGGGCACAAAATCGATGATAACTTTCAGATCAGCTTTATGCGAACGGGCCACCAACGCCTCAAACTCCGCCATTCGATTGCGTACATCTACCGCCAAATCAGGATTGACATCGTAATAATCTTTGATGGCATATGGCGACCCCGCGATTCCCTTCACCACATACGGGTTATCTTTGGGAATGCCGTACGCCGAATAATCGGTCATGGTAGCATGTTCAATCACCCCAGTGTACCAAACGTGTGAAATACCGAATTTTTTCAGTTCTTTCAGGGCTTTGTCGGTAATGTCATTGAATTTACCAGTGCCGTTTTCGTCACGCGTACCGTAAAATTTATTGGCCGAATTTAGGTTGCCAAACAGGCGAGTGTAGATTTGATAAAGAACAATTTTGTCAGTTTGAGGCGGGTTCATGCGAGGTTGAGATTTGGGTGACGGCTGAGCTACTCCACTCGTAACAAGCAAATTAGCGGCAAGCCACAAAGCGGCTTTTATCGTAGTTTTCATTCATCATAGATTAAAAAAAAAGGTACTTTTTTCAAAAATACGGGGATTCACCCATATTTGCAACATGCACAAACCAATGCCGCGTCCGCGAATTTTATTGCTCAGTACGGTTCATTCGGCCACAGATCCGCGCATCTCGGGGAAAATTGCTCCAAGCTTATCCGCTCATTTTGACCTCTTTGTTGCCTTAGCTGTTCACCAAAAAGCCCACAGCAAATCTCTGACCAACGAGCGTTTGATTCGTCTGCCATACTTCCGTCAGCTTATTTGGCGCGTGTTGCTTGTCCATCCCATTGTTTTGCTGAAGTTCCTGTCTATCAGGCCGCAAATTGTGCATCTTTTCGTGGCTGAATTGCTGCCCTTGGCTTTTTTATTTCGGTGGTTGGGGGCCGAAGTCGTGTATGAAGTTCAGGAGAATCTGTACAAAAAAATCCCCCTCAAATCCTACAATCGAGGTTGGTTCTTCGAGCGCCTTTTTCGGTATTTCGACCACAAAGCGCGGTACGTATTCAAGTTTGTTTTTACCGAAGATGCCTATTTGAATGAGTATCAAAATCTCCAGAAGCCTTATAGCATTGTTCACAATTTTGCGTCTTCCGAATGGCTTTCGTGGCCTTTTCCCACACCAGACCCCCAAAAACCCTCCTTTTTTTACGCGGGAGTCATCAGCTTTGAGCGCGCTTTTGATACCATGTTGAGTGCCCTGGTCATTGTGAAAAGGCAGCACCCAAGCGTACGACTACACCTTTTTGGGCACTTGCGCATTGCACAAAAATCTCTAGAAGAACAGCACGACTATCAAGCGGTAAAAGAACACTTGATTTTTCACGGATATACACCACAGGAAGAAGCGTTTTTGTACGCACAAAAGGCCCTTGCGGGTATTGCCCTGCTCAAACCAGTCGGAGATTATGCCGATTCTTATCCCACCAAAATGTTTGATTACATGGCCTTGGGTTTGCCCGTTATCACGTCCGACTTGTCTTTATTGAAGGCGGTCATTCAACCCAATCAATGCGGTTTTTGCGTTTCTCCCTACGACGCAGAAGCATTGGCCGCCGTGATGCTGTCGTGCATTGAAAACCCTAAAATGCTAAAAGTAATGGGCGAAAATGGACGAAAGGCAATCAAGGCAACTTACAATTGGCAAAGTGAAGCAAAAAAATTAGTGGAATTATACAGCAAATAAAAGCTAAATCTCTTTTGAAGTCTACCAAGTTTTCTCACGCATTAAAGTCCATGATGATACAGCAAAAAGCCGTACAGGTACAGCCAAAGCACATCTACAAAATGCCAATAAATAGTAATAAGCTTGATTTTGAGTTGGTTGGGAGGATTAACGCTAAAAACAAAAGCATCTACGTAGGTGCTATTTTTGAGCGACTGATATACGGCCCAACTTAGTACGCCGATACCAATCAGGATATGAAAAATGTGCAATCCCGAAAACAGATAAATGAATCCCGCTGAAGGGTTATTGAGGGTAGAAATACCCGCATTTATGAGTTGGTACCACCCCAAAAACTGAAGAATCACAAACAGAATTCCTAAAAAAAGCGTGGCGGCAATGTACCTTCTAAACTCAGGATAACGATCGGTGCGCAGGCTGCGATTGGCTAAGTGCAGCGTGATGCTGCTGACTACAATGGCAACTGTACTGGCCCAAAAAAGGCCTGGGAGCGGCACATCGGTCCAGTAAACGCCCGCCGATTTGCGCATGATGTAGACCGCTAACAGAATCGTAAAAATCAGAATACTTCCTCCTATGCCTAACCAAAGCATAAAATTGAACGGCTCGCGCCGCTTAGTAAAGCGATTTTCTTTAATGGCTGAAACCCTCCCCATGATAATTCCTAAGGCCAGACGGCTGATTTACGATGTTAACTCTCCTTGCCAAACGGTATAATTTGGCAAAATGTTCTGGAAATTGACCTCTTTCTCAAAAATTCCGTAAATTGTTGAACCAGAACCCGTCATAGAGGCATACTCTGCCCCCTGACTGTACATGAGGGTTTTTAGTTCGGGCAAAATGGGGTATTTCTGAAATAGCCCTTTTTCAAAATCATTCTGTACACAATGACGCCATTCTGACAGTGGGCGTTGCAAAGCCTCCCGCAAATTTACCGCAGGGGCCTGAGGTCTGACCCCCGCGTAGGCTTCAGCCGTTGAAATATGCAGGTTTGGATAGACCAAAACAATGTATTTGCCTTTGAGGGATAGAGAAATATCGGCAAATTGGTCACCTTTTTCGTAGCAATAAACAGGTTTATTTTGGATAAAAAACGCACAATCACTACCCAATTTACGCGCGTAATTCTCCAATGTCTCCGTTGAAAGTTGAAGATGATAGACCTGATTTAACAACGTAAGCGTAAATGCCGAATCGGAAGAACCGCCCCCCATCCCTGCTCCAATCGGAACAATTTTGAGTAAGTGCATGGCCAAAGGCGGCAACGAAAAATCCTTTTTGAGCAATTCATACGCCTTTACGCAAAGGTTTTTGGCGGGGTCGCCTGGAATCTCAATCCCCGACGATGTAAAGCTGAATTCGTTGGCGGGAATTACCTCCAGCACATCGCTCCAACCCACGGGGTAAAAACAAGATTCGAGGTTATGAAAACCGTCGGGGCGCTTTTCGGTGATGTGCAGGCCAATGTTGATTTTGGCGTTGGGGAAATTAATCATTAGCAAAAGGAGTGAGGACGGGGCAGCCCGTGCGGTGAGAAATGAGGAGCGAGCAGCGACAAGTGATTCCCTCGCTCCTTACTTCTGACTTAATACAACATCCGAAACTTAATGGTTTCTTCCATGTCTTTGATTTCTTGCACAAACCCATCAACGTAGCTACGCTCTACGTCCATGATGACGTAGCCGATTTGGTCATTGGTTTTGAGGTATTGGCCCGTGATATTGACATTGTAGCGAGCAAAGATATTGTTTAGTTTCGCCAATATCCCTGGCACATTACGGTGTACGTGCAGCAGGCGGTGCGACCCTTTCAACAACGGCAATTGCACTTCTGGAACGTTGACACTCCCAGTGGTGCTGCCATTGTTTACGTATTCCAACAAACGCTCTGGCACATAATGACCGATGCCCTCTTGTGCCTCTTCGGTACTGCCGCCGATGTGCGGTGTTAGAATGACATTGGGCAGGCCCCGCAACTCGCTTTCAAAGGCTTCGTTGTTGGTTTTAGGCTCATACGGAAACACGTCTAAGCCCGCTCCGCTTACTTTTCCGCTCTTGAGAGCTTCTACCAAGGCTTCCACATCCACCACGTGACCACGTGCTAAATTCAGAAACACTACGCCATCTTTCATGAGTCCGAATTCACGTTTGCCAATCACATTTTTATTGTCTTTCCGACCGTCGATGTGCAGGCTCAGCACGTCGGCTACCTGCAACAATTCGTCCAATGACTTGAGTTTTTTGGCGTTGCCAATGGGCATTTTATCCACTACGTCATAGAAATACACTTCCATACCCAACGCTTCTCCAATCACCGACAGCTGTGTACCAATGTGCCCATATCCCAAGAGACCTAGTTTTTTGCCGCGTACTTCAAAGCTATTATTGGCTGATTTATCCCATTTTCCTGCGTGCATTCCCACACTTTTAGGGAATACGTTCCGAATCAACATAATCATTTCACCCACGGCCAGCTCTACCACCGAGCGAGTATTGCTATAAGGTGCATTGAATACCGCAATCCCTTTTTCGGTCGCAGTTTTCAAATCTATTTGGTTAGTCCCAATACAGAACGCCCCAATCGCAATCAGGCGCGGGGCATTTTCGAGCACCCGGCGTGTCACCATGGTTTTGGAGCGAATCCCCAAAATGGTTACGTCTTTGATTTTCTCAATGAGTTCGTCTTCGTCCAACGCCCCTTTCACAAACTCAACATTAAACCCTTCATTTTCAAAGGCTTCTCTGGCTACTGGGTGAACATTTTCGAGTAATAAAATCTTAATGCGGCTCTTAGGATAAGATTGCGAACGCGGAAGGTTGTTCAAAAACAAGAACTCATCCAACGACGGCACAATGTGGTCGGCTACTTTGGTCACTTTCTCACGTTCAACATTTTCTGTAAACGCATAAAAACGACTGGCCAAACCCGACTCACGAAGTTCATAGTCTGTATAACCATCTCCGATGACACACACCTCGCCTTCAAGGTTGAGGGATTTGAGCAGTTTTACCTTTCCTTTGTCGGTCGAGAGTACATTGTCATCATCGACCCCGATGATGTTATCCTCGGCATCAAAACGAAATGTATTGGCGTATACATTTTCTTCTTTGATTCCTAGTTCGGTCACAATCGGCACAATAAATTCCTTAAACCCACTCGACAGAATCAAAATGCTGTCGGCGTAGTCGTGCAGAAAAGCCTGATTCCGCAGGAAGGAATCAGATATTTTGGTACGTAAAAAATCAACTAAGGCATCAATGTGCGAACGATTGGCCTGTAAAAGTTCGATACGCAGGCGAAGCCCTTCGGCAAATGACATATCGCCATTCATGGCCGTTTCGGTCAGGTCGCGAATCTGTTGTACCACTTTTTCGCGGTTGGGATTGCCTACAAGGGCAATGTTGGCCAATTCGTCCAAGCCTTCGACCTGCGTAAAGGTGCTATCAAAGTCAATGACGTAATAGGTTTGTTCAATAGTGTTGGTGGTGAGCATTCTGCAAATTAATTATAAACTGAGATAAATATGTTGGAGTTTTCCCAACAAGGGTGGGAGATTTTGTTTTACTATATTGTAGATGGTGTGAGATGAGATTCCGAAAATTCATGCGATAATTTGTTTCTCATTGTTTTCATAAGTCGCCATTCAATTTCGGGGTATGCTTGTCGAAGCTCTTCTGAAACATTGCTAGAAGTTTCTCCTATTATTTCAAAACGGCGATAAACCGCATCCTGAATCAACAAATTTTGGCTAAATTCATAATCCGAATTATCGCCAATGTAGCTAAAAATGAGTTCTATACTTTCGATAATATCTTTCAAATAGACGCGATCGTCTCTCATAGCAATTTGATTATATCCTTGAAAATGTGGGGTTTCAATGATGCTTTAACAGCCCCAAACTCTACAATATCAATCTTTCGATGGGTTAGTTTTTCTAAATCTTCTTCCATCTGTAGTACTTCAAAGAAAGTTAGTCCTTCTTTTTCAATTAATAAATCAATGTCACTATGGATATTTTCTTCTCCACGAGCAAATGAGCCAAACAAAGCTGCGCGGCTCACTTTTCGTTGTTGCAAATACCCACGGACCGAATCAAAAAAAACAAAAGGCACTTCCATTAGCTTCTCTCTCTAAGTTTACTGCAAATTTACCGTTCCTTTTTGTCATTTTTGCAGAGTTATACGAAGTTTCGATATTTATCCATTCACTCACACCAATAAAGCCTTTAAAACAGGCAAAAAAAGCGTTCTTTTAACTCCCTATTTGAGCGGGAGAAATAATGCTTTCTTGCTGTTTGGGGAAACTTTGAGGGCGTAGCCGTCCTAGATTTAACAATAAAAAAAGAATTGTAAATGAAAATCCTGCATACAGCCGATTGGCATTTGGGAAAACAGCTCCATAAATATGGCCTTGAAGAAGACCACCGGTTGTTTTTGGATTGGCTGGACCTCACCATTCAGGAACGTTTGATTGACGTTTTGCTCATCTCGGGCGATGTTTTTGACACCACCAATCCCTCCAATCAGGCGTTGGCGCAATACTATGGTTTTCTTAAAAAATTAATTGGTACGGGCTGTCAGGTGGTCGTGACGGGTGGCAATCATGATTCTCCTGGCGTGCTCAATGCCCCACGCGAACTGCTTAAATTTCTGGACATTAAGGTAGTAGGCAACGCCCTCGAATCCATTGAGGATGAATTACTTCACCTAACAACTCCACGCGGCGAAATCGTGGTGGCGGCGGTGCCCTACCTACGCGAAGCTGATTTGCGGAAGTCCGTTTCGGGGGAAGGCTACGAAAACCGACTGTCGGCACTTCGTCAAGGCATTCGGGGGCATTATGAGCAACTTGCTGACTTAAAATTTTCCCAATTTTCTGATTTGCCTTCCATTGCTATGGGGCATTTATTCGTCAACGGTGCCTCCACTTCCGAAAGCGAGCGCGACATTCACGTGGTGGGTGGCGAGGCCGCTTTTTCGGCCGAATTTTTTCCGACGGGGTTTGACTACATCGCGCTTGGCCACATCCATAAGCCCCAACGAATTAGCAATTCGGATTTTATTCGCTATTCTGGCTCCCCCATTCCACTCAGTTTCAGCGAGCGCGACGACCATAAATACGTCTTGGAATTGACCGTCGACAACACAAAAATCACGTCGGTGGAGGCACTTCCTGTGCCTGCTTATCGAGAACTACGTTGTTTTACGGGCAGCCTCGACGAAGTGGAAGCGGGCCTTAAAGCCTACGTTTTTACAAATCCGCTACCTTCTTACGTAGAAGTACACGTAACAGAGCCCTTTGCTGATCCTCACAAAGAGATGTATTTCAACGAGTTGTTGCGCGAATTTAGTAATGTTTCTTTCCAAATTATCAAACCGAGATTATCCTTTACCAACCGAACCAAAGGGGCCGACGAACTTTTCATCACCGGTACTTCTATCCAAGATTTAACTCCACGCGACGTGTTCAGCCAACGGTTGATATCCGAAAATCTTGATGAAGAAACCCGTTTACTTTTACTTGAGGCGTTTGAAGAATTGTGGCGTGACGTATCGGAAGCATAATAATTTCATTTAAAAATACGCCCAAATGTACAAGCATGATACAACACTTATTCCACCAAAAACTGCATCTGGTTTAGCGTGGGGTATCTTTCTGCTCTATTCATTTATCATCATCTTAGGGGTATATCAACACGAAATGTGGCGTGATGAATTACACCTCTGGAATATTTTATCCTACTCCGACAGTTTGCCCGCCTTGGTTCACAATGCAGCGTATGAGGGGCATCCGCTGTTGTGGCACTTGATTTTGTGGCCTGTCAATAAACTTTCGACCGAACCGCATTGGATGCAGATAATCCACACCGCCGTTGTTTTAGCAACGGCGTATTTAGTAGTTTTTAAAAGTCCATTTACGACGTTTGAAAAAACCCTCATCTTGGTGAGCTATCCGCTGCTTTTTGAATTTGGGGTGATTAGCCGCAACTACATTTTGGCCGTTTTTCTAATATTTCTCATTGCCATTTATTGGAAAAACCTCCGTCAAAACCTCCTGATTATCTGCTTTTTACTGGCTTTGCTGTTCAACACAAACGCCTACGCATTCGTGTTTGCCTGTGCGGCTAGCGCGGGAGTGATGTTTTTCTACATATCAGAAAAGGGTTTGCATTACCGAGATTCGAACCTTTGGATTGGCACTTTACTCATTATCGTCGGTGCATTGATCAGCATTATTACCATTATTCCCCCAAAAGACGCATCGGGAGAAGCAGGATTTGTGCTAAATTTTGACCCGCAACGCATCGGTTTTGTGCTAAAGAATGTGTATAAAGGCACATTTTCCTTTCCCGAAATAGGCTATTTTCATTTTTGGAATACGTTTTTTAGGGAAAATAAATACCGCATGGCCAGCCTTGGAATAGCCGCGTGGCTAGGGCTTTGGTGGCACTTGCGCAAAGACCGCCCCGTGCTACTACTTTCAGGATTGATATATGCGGCCTTGGGCGGTTTCATCTACCTGAGCGCGTACGTGGGTAGTGTCAGGCACTATCAAATATATACCATCAGTATATTGTTTTGCTTTTGGATATTTTTGGACCGAAAAAAGAATCATGTGCCAGCAGGCACCTTTGCCCCTTACACACGATTTGTTTTTTTAGCGATTCTGTGCGGGCAGGCCATCGCGGGGTTATTTGCCTATTCCAAAGATTTTACGTACCGTTTTTCCAACGCCAAAGCCGCCGCCGATTTTCTTCAAACCCACTACGCGGGCACTCCTTATCTCTTGATAGGAAATTATCATTATCTGAATACCCCCGTGGCTGGCTATTTAGGGCAAAAGATATTTTCATTGGATATTTTGCAAAATGCCGCCTATTCCGTTTGGCAGGCCGACTTATGGAATCCGTCGGTTTATGGCATGAAGGATTCAACTTTACTGAAGCGAGCCGCCCAAGTGGCTTACGCCCAAAAGAATAAAAAAATAGTCTGGCTGTGTGAGTACAATTCGCCCGTCGCTTACACCGAAGGTCACCTCAAATCTGTAAGTTTGCAAGGGAAAAATTACCAATTTGTGTGCGTGAAAGTTTTCAAAGAATCAATCGTTCATGACGAAAACTATTATATCTACGAGCTGAAGAGGTAAAATTCCGCAAAACAATATTCACCGTAAATGAAGATTCTTCGTACCCGTTTTAAAAATATCAATTCGTTTTACAACGAACCTTGCTGCGTTGACTTTTCCATCAATCCGTTGGCAGTGTCGGGGTTGTTTATTATTTCTGGACCGACGGGCGCGGGCAAATCTACCCTACTGGATGTGATTACGTTGGCGTTGTACAATGAAATTCCACGCTTTGGCAGTATTTCAAAAACCGACATCAAAACCCTCGGTTCCATCGTCAATCTCAAAGCCGCGGGTGAGCCCAAATCAGAAGCCTACGCCGAGGTAGAATACGAAGTCAAAGGCCGTCAGTACCGCTCTCGTTGGAGTATTGCCCGCAACCGCAACAATGAGTGGAACAATTACCAAATGGAAATTGCCGAATTGCCTTCTGGCAATCTGCTAGACATCAAGGGCTTGGCCAATTTCCCTAAAAAGAACGCCGAAATCATCGGCCTCAATTATGAGCAGTTTGTAAAATCCATCGTGCTGGCGCAGGGGAGTTTTGCGGAGTTTCTGCGCGCCAAAGCCCACGACCGTTCTAAGCTGCTGGAAGATATTACGGGGCAGCACATTTATCGCCAACTCGGCCGTGCCTCGTTTGAAAAAGACCGTCAGCACGAAGAAAAGTTGAAGCTGAAAGAGAAGGAGTTACAGCTCGTATCCATGCTAACCGACGAAGAGGTAACTCAGCTGGAAAAAGAACTCACCATCGCCCAAGCACACCGTACACAAGCTGATAAAGACCTGATTTTCTGGGAAAAAGAGAAAAATACGCTCGACCGTTGTGCAGAACTTCTCCAAAAACTGGAAAAAGTCGAAAGCGACAAACAACTTTTAGCCCAAGAACAGGCACTCTTTGCCCCGCAAGCGCTCCGCCTTCAGCAACACGAACTCGTGAGCGAATGGGCCGCTGACTTGGCCACGCTTAGGGCGCAACAAAATCTGTTAATTGATCTACAAAAAAAACAAAAAGCCCTTAAAGAAGAAGCCGATACCCAACACACCATTGTAAAGGAGACGGCAGACAAGATTAAAAAGCTGATTCAAAAAACCGTCCCCCAAGCACTTTTGGAGCAGGAATTGACCGCCTTTGAAACGGAAATACTAGGATTGGAGAATGATATTGAAAAACTAAACGCCGAAATTCGACCCATTTTTACCACTATCCGTCAAGAAGTAGCTCACTCGGGCAACGCTTGGTTGAAGCAATTGGTGCTGGAAAAATTGGACGAAACCAACGCGCTTCTTCTTCAAAAACAACAAGAAATCCAAACCGAAGTAAAACGCTTTGAATCTGATTTTGATGCTCAAAATGAACTTTCTCGATTGGCAACGCGCGAAAAAGCCTTGATTGAGTTGAATGCCAAATTAGAAAAGAGAAATGACCTGTTGGCCAAGGGCCAAGATACCAGAAAGACACTTACCGAAAACACCAAAATCATCACCGAAAAAAAGCCTCTCTGGGAGTGGGCACAGGCAAAGTCTCAAAATTTAGAGCTAAAAATCAAGGACTTACAATTAAAAAAAGAGAAAGAACAGCAAAAGTTCAATCTGGAAGACTTACGAAACGCCCTGCAAAACGGAGACGAATGCCCGCTTTGCGGCTCCACACATCACCCCTACGTACACGCCTACATCAACGCCTTGTCGCAGGTACAGGTGGAGTTGGATTTGTTGGAAAAGCAAAAAAAGGAAGCCGATACGCAAGCCCAAAATTACCGTACCGAACTCAACAAAGCCGAGGCGCTCGTAACGCAGGCCGAAGCGGATTTGAAGAAACTTCGCGAAGATTTTACAAAAGCCAAAGAGGATTGTGAAAATGCACTAGAGACGCTTCAACTCCCCCTTGAAACAACCATAGAGCAAGTAGCCGATGAACAAAAACAATTAATACAACAGCAGGCCACGGTCAACAATTGGCTAAAAATCAAAGAATTAAACAACGTCATTCAAAAAATAACGAGAAATTACGCCGCGCTGTTTGAATTGCGGACCAAGAAAAACGAAAAAGAAACGCAAAAGCAACTACGCTATACGGGCAAAGACATCCGTGCCGAAGGACAGTCATTGAAAAGTATGCTGAGCAATGCCCAAACTGCACTCAACATTGCCCAAAAAGCATGGGCTGAAACGGAGAAAACGCTCAGGGAAGAAACCCAAAAAACCGACGCTGAGGCGGCGTCTTTAACCCAACAATTGCAGGATAAAGGCATCGAGAGCCTACAAGCCGCCAATGCATTGTTGCTTTCAGGCGCGGAGATTGAATCCCTCAAAAACAGCCGTAAACGACTGGACGATCGAGAAAAGGAACTGGAAATCAATCAGAAAACTTGGCATGAACAACTACAATTGCTCACGCAACAACGAGCAACCGAATTCAACGCCGAGGAAACGGAATTTAAACGCAATTCATGCCGAGAACTGCGTGATAAATATTTGAATGAATCGTCGGAAATAAGCACAAAATTAGCCAATCACGCCAAGCAAAAAGAAATCTATTCGGGGTTGCAATCTGAGCTTTCACAACTCCGTGCACAGCGACGAAAATGGGATTTGCTCAATCGCTATATCGGCGACAGTACGGGCAATAAATTCAGTAATTTTGCTCAAAATCTGACCCTCTCTAACCTCATCGGATTGGCCAATCAGCGCCTGCGCCACCTGTCGGACCGCTATGTTTTGGATAAACCCAAAGAAGATACCGACAGTTTGTTTGTGATTGATATGTATCAGGGCAATGCCCAACGGGCCGTAAACACGCTTTCCGGTGGCGAAACTTTTACGTTGAGTCTGGCTTTGGCGTTGGCGCTGTCAGATTTGGCTTCCAAAAACGTCAGCATTGAAAGTCTATTTATTGACGAAGGTTTTGGCACCCTCGACCCCGAGTCGCTCGATATGGCTTTGAGTATGTTGGAGCGGCTTCAGTCAGAAAGCGACAAAACCATTGGCATCATTTCGCACGTAGAAGCCCTCAAAGAGCGCATCGGCACGCAGATTCGATTGTTCAAAAACGTCAATGGCCTCAGTACGTTAGAGATTGTAGGGTAAATATTTACAGCCGTGCCGTCAGGTTTCTTTCGGGTTTGAGAACCCGAAAACACAAACAACCCGAAAATACAATTAGCCGTGCCGTCAGGTTCTCAAACCTGGCGTTGGGTTTCTCAAAACCCAATGCTAGGCTCCTTTCGGGTTTGAGAACACGAAAACACAAACAACCCGAAAATACAATTAGCCGTGCCCTCAGGTTCTCAAACCTGACGTTGGGTTTCTCAAAACCCAATGCCTCGCTCCTTTCGGGTTTGAGAACCCGAAAACACAAACAACCCGAAAATACAATTAGATATAACCTACAATTTTATACACCACATACCCAATCATTTCGTGCCAAACGAGGTAAAAATAGGCAAGGGCTTCTTCAGAAGGGAAGAGTTTATCAAACCAAATTGCGCCACCGTCTTCCTGAAGATAATGCGCTGGGCACGCAAAAACCGTGATGCCTTCTTTTTGAAAACAACCCTCAGCCCGGGGCAAATGAAAAGACGAAGTAATCAACATGCATTTGTCGGTTTTGAACTGTGTTCTTAAGATTTTGGCAGTATTGACGGCATTTTGACGGGTGTTCAACGACAAAGAATCCTGCACAATATCGGCCGCCGCCACTCCCGATTCAATGAGATATTGTCGGATACCATTGTTTTCAGAATTGTTGATTTTCCCTCCTCTCAACGAGCCTTCACCCCCGCTAATGATGATTTTCTTGATTTTACCGCGTTTATATAATTCAAATGCCTGCAAGGCCCGGTCGCCGCTTTTGCCAAACCAAACGTGTTTGGTGGGTTGGTGGTAACGTTTTATAATCCCCCCCGTTAAGATAGCCGCTACTTCGTATTTTTTTTCTTCGTTAGAAGCCCTCGGCTCCCACCATATCAACAATTCATTGACCAGAATCGGACTACTAACCAGATAAAGTCCTACCAATGCCCCAATCAAAACTTTTCGACTTCGGGCACGGTTTTTGGTTAGGATGGCGTAAAGAAAAGCAATACACGCCATGGTTAGCGGCATCAGCAATACATCAATGGTTTTGGATAGAATATAAAACATTGTCGCCTGTTTTGAAGGTAGAGACGCTAAAAGTGCAAAAAATTCGTTTAACTGACTAAAATAAAAGTTCTAATTTTGAGGCCTATAAAACGCATAAAGCGATGAAATTGAAACGTATCCTTCTTCCTTTATTTTTCTGTATTACGCATTTAGTTTTTGCCCAATCTGCCTACCGAATCGAAGGCCAAATCAAAGGTCTTAGCGGAGGTAGTTGTATTTTAGCCAACTATTACGCCGCTCAAATATACGCCAAAGACACCGCCCAAGCCGACAAAGACGGGCATTTTATCATTGAAGGCAACAAACCGCTTGCGGGCGGGGTGTATGAAATCGTCTTGCCCGACCGTAAGACGCTCTATCGTTTGCTGATTGCCGACGACCAAGACTTCAGTTTTACCGCCGATACTGTCGACATCGTGGGAAGTATGCGCGTAAAAGGAAGCCGCGACAACGAGCTTTTTTATGAGTTCCAGCGCTTTATGAAGGACAAAGAAACGGAATATCAAAAACTCAAAGCCCAAAAAGTGCCCGACAGCGACAAACGCTACAAAGATATTCAGGACCAACGAAAAGCCTTTTATGACAATTTTATGAAGGTCAATGAAGGTACATTTACCGTCAAGCTGTTCAAAGCGTCGGCCGAACCAGAATTACCACCTGCGCCCAAACTTCCTAACGGCAAAACAGATTCTGCTTGGGTCTTCAATTACTATAAAAGCCACTACTGGGACAACTTCGATTTTTCGGATGCTCGAATGCTCCAGACACCATTTCTCCACCAAAAACTAGACCGATACATCAAAGAATTGACCCTACAAACGGAAGACTCACTCATCAAAGAAGCTGATTTGGTGGTCAATAAAGCCATTAAAGGAAACCAAAAAGATATCATTTCATATTGTATTTGGTACATCACCAATCAATACGAAATGCCGAAGACCGTGGGAACGGAGGGGGTTTTTGTTCACATGGGCGAAAAATACTACCTCACGGGCATCATGCCCGTCTCTGATACGGCCACCCTCAAAAATATGTCTGAGCGCATCAAGGTGTTGAAGCCGTTGTTGGTCAACAAAATCATTCCCGACTTGGGTGTGATGAGCTACCGCGCACCCGACAAGCTAGAATACATTCACGGTAGCAAAGCCGACTATCAGGTGTTGTTTTTTTACTCTCCTACCTGCGGTCATTGCCGCGAATCAGCCCCTAAGTTGAAAGCCTTTCACGATAAAATGCACGCGCAAGGCGTCGATGTGATGACCGTTGCTATCGAGGGAAAGGAGGACGAATGGCGCAAGTTTATCAAAGAATTTAAGCTCGAAAGCATGACCAACGGGTTTGGGTTGGTGGCTTCTCGGCAGGTGGTATACCGCAACGATTACGATGTTTTTTCAACACCAACGGTGTATGTATTAGACAAAAACAAAAAAATTATTGCGCGTCGACTGGGCGTCGAAGATTTGGAGCCATTTTTGAATGTTTATAAAAAGCGCCTTGCGTTGGAATCAAAGCCCGCAGGCAGCAGGCAATAAACAAACCTTTTATATCCGCAATGCGCACCTTGTTTCTTTTACCTTTTCTGGTTTTGATGGGTTTAACCACGCTTGCCCAAAACGGCGGCTACCACATCAAAGGAACCATCACAGGGCTTCGACCTGAGCCGTTTACCTTGGCCCACTATTTTGGTTTTTCGCAATACGTGGTCAAAGATACGGCCGTAGCCGATGCAAATGGTCAATTGACTTTCGCGGGCGACAAACCCCTTCCTGGAGGAGTTTATATGCTTCTTTCACCCACTAAGCGCCGCGTGGCGGAGTTTATCATTGGCACTGAGCAGCATTTTTCGTTTAGTTCCGACACCCTCAATGTGGTCGGCAATATGAAAATCGAAAACTCTCCCGACAATGAGTTATATTATAAATACCAACAGCAAATTGCGGGCTATAACGCCGAAATAAACGTTTTGGCGACGCAAATGAAAATGCGGCAGGATGTGTTGACCCAAACAAAAATCAACAACTTACGCCGGCAGATATTTGACTATTACCGCAGTTTTGCGCAAGAAAATGCTACGAGCCTGACCGGAAAAATTATGAAGGCCAACGTCGAGGTTGACCTTCCGAGCGCTCCCAAACGCCCCAATGGTCGGGTAGATTCAGCTTGGTTGTTCCACTATTATAAGGCGCATTTTTGGGATAATTTTGATTTTTCGGAAGAGCGCCTCGTTCGTACTCCTACCCTACAACGAAAGCTAGACCGTTACATGGGTGAACTCACCTTTCAGCATCCTGACTCTCTGATTCAAGCGTCTGAAGTTGTAATTGAAAAAGCCCTGAAAGGTGGAAGTAAAGAAATGCTTGCGTACTGTATTTGGTACTTAACCAACAAAGCCGAAAACCCGTCGGTGATGGGTACCGAGCAGGTATTTGTGCATTTGGCCGAAAAATATTATTTGGGTGGCATCATGCCCATGACCGATTCGAGTACGGTGCAGAACATCCGCCAAAAAGTCAAAGTCATGAAGCCGCTTTTGGTGGGTAAACCCCTCCCAGCGCTCACCCTAACTGATACGACTGGCCAGCTGCGCTCAATAGCCGATGTGAAAGCAAAATACACCATCGTTGTTTTCTACGACCCCGATTGCAGTCATTGCCGCAAATCTACCCCCGTATTGAAGGCATTTTATGAAAAAAACAAAAAAACGTTGGATGTTCAAATCTTTGCGGCATCAGTAGCGCGAGCACCCGACCAATGGAAAAAATACATTCGGGAGTTTGGCGTACAGGAATGGATTCACGGCTATGATTATAGCTTCCGAATTGATTTTCGCAAAGATTTTGACGTAATCAATACGCCCATGATTTACGTCTTAGACCAAGATAAAAAAATCATTGCCCGTCGCCTTCCCGCCGAAGAACTGGACGGATTTATGGATTTTTATGAACTGCGGCTGGCCCAAGAGAAATCCATGAAAGTAAAATAAAATGGGGATTTCAGCACAGACAAAGACAAGCCTGCCTTCCTATAACAATTATAAGAAGGCAGGCTTTTTTACTCTTATCAGTATATTTAATTCAGTGCGACAAATACCTGACTAGAGCACTTCCGCAGAAATTCCTCTACGACATATTTCCTGACGCAAGGGAACGAGTTCTTCCCACGAACCATTTTTTACTTTACATTTTCCTTTGTAGTGAATAATAATGGTACATTGCTCAGCTTGTTCGGGCGTATGGCTGCAAACCTCCATCAATGTATCAATCACCCAGTCAAACGTATTAACTTCATCATTGAAAACGACTAAACTGTATAAGTCGGTTTCTACTATTTTTTCTTCAATTTCCTCTAACACGTCAATTTCTGGCATCTCAAACGGTTGCATTGGGCAAAGTTTTTTTTGGTTTTAATATAGTTATAACAAATTTACAAAAAACCTTAATAGGTTTGCAAATAAAAAAAAGTTTTAACCCATTTTGACCAATGAGCCCCTACATTGCCCTCAGTATTTTGATCGTTTATTTCATTGTTTTGATCGCCGTTTCGATTTATACCTCACGGGGAGCCGATACAAATACATTCTTTACGGCCAATAAACAGTCGCCTTGGTATTTAGTCGCTTTTGCCATGATTGGAACATCATTGTCGGGGGTCACTTTTATTTCAGTCCCAGGCGCCGTGGGCAGAATCCAGTTTTCGTATTTTCAGGTAGTATTGGGGTATATTCTGGGGTATCTCTTCATCGGTACTGTACTGATGCCACTGTATTATCGCCTCAACCTAGTCTCTATTTATAGTTATCTCGAACAACGTTTTGGCTTCTGGGCGTACAAAACAGGCTCGGCTTTTTTCTTACTGTCGCGTACGCTCGGCTCGGCGGTTCGCCTTTATGTGGCGGCGCAGGTGCTGCAATTAGCCATGTACAACGGTCTGGGGATTCCATTTGAAATCTCGGTAGCAATCACCATTGCGCTGATATGGGTATACACCTTCAAAGGCGGTATCAAAACCATTATCATAACCGATACCCTCCAAACTACTTTTTTGGTAACTGCCGTAGCATTAACCATTTATTTAGTAGCCAATCAGCTTGATTATTCGTTTGGCGGGATGGTTTCGGCCATTGCCGACAGCGAATATTCCCGCATTTTCTTCTTCGATGACCCCAAAGACAATAAATATTTCTGGAAACAATTTTTATCGGGTGCCTTCATCGCCATTACCATGACAGGTATGGATCAGGATTTAATGCAAAAAAATCTCACCTGCAAGAACATCGGTGAAGCCCAGAAAAACATGTTTTGGTTTACCATTACGCTCACATTCGTCAATTTAATGTTTATGAGCCTTGGGGTACTGCTTTATTTTTACGCCCAAAGCAAAAACATTCCAATTCCCGCCAAAACGGATGATTTGTATGCCATGCTGGCGCTTAATCATTTTGGTGTTAATGAAGGAACCGCTGGCGTCATTGTAGCCATTACGTTCCTGATCGGAATTACGGCCGCTACTTACGCTAGTTCAGATTCTGCCCTGACGGCCCTGACAACGGCATTTTGTATCGACTTCATGAATGTAGCCAACAAACCCGAAACCGAGCGCGCTCGCATCAAGCACTGGGTGCATATCGGTTTTTCGGTGTTGTTTTATATCGTTATTGTGCTTTTCAACCAGATGAACAGCAAGGAGGTCATCACGGCGGTTTTCGATATTGCAGGCTATACTTACGGGCCTTTATTGGGACTTTTTGCTTTTGGCCTTTATACCAAACGCCCCGTCATTGACCGACTCACCCCGCTGGTTTGCGTAGCTGGACCAATCATTACGTATATTCTCAATCAAAATTCAGAAGTCTGGTTCGACGGCTATAAAATCGGCTTTGAGCGCCTAATGCTCAACGGAGCGATTGTATTCCTCGGATTGTTGCTCATTTCGAAGCCCAAAAAAGCGGTATTGGCCGATTAGCTTCACATTTTGGGGTGTTGGTCGATTTTAATCCAGTATTGTAGGTAAAATGAAATAAATTAGTGGTTTATTACCGAAACCACTAATTTTCAGGATGTTTTTGAGAAAATCTCTACTTTCATTCGCTGTATTTTTAGGGGTATACACTCTTTTTTCAACGAATACCCTTAATCAACCGTTTTTTTCTACTGCCTGCAATTCATGAATATCCGCCCAAAAACAACCCTTTTCCTCTGTTTGCTGCTGACAATGAGTGCTTTCTACG